>DLUN01000159.1:744-8761 GCA_003444615.1 Syntrophomonas sp. | reverse complement strand
ACATAATATTGGACTTGATCCAAGCTGAAAAAAAAATATTCACAGTCATTACTAAGTTGACAAAATTCCTAATAAGAAATTAATCCTTGAAAATTACCTTTTATGTTAGTAAAATAAAATAAACCCATAATACATGGGTCGCCCAACTTGTAAAGACATAAGTCATTTACCCCGGCAGGAGCTGGGAGCGAAGGTCATATCTGAAAACAAGTCTTTTATTTTCCCACTCAAAAAATGTGCAAAATGTAGTTCGCAGATTTATCTTACCAAATAGAACCGTGGGGCACACGGGGATCGCTCGGTCAACTTCCCATCATGAGATGGGATTACCCGAGAAGCCCCCACCTCTAAGCGTTAGCGTAGGTGGTGGGAGTATGTCACGTTTTTCTGGAACTACCTGATATCTGGATGGTATTGCTATCTTCAGCTAACCTTTCAAAACCTAACCAGCTTTAATGAATTTGCCGAGAAATACTGTGCGTGCAAGTTAGATTCATATAAGTAGTTTGTGCCGGGTGATTTGCCCGGCTTTTTATTAGCGAATAAATTCACCGGGAGTGCGGCTTTCTCAAAAGGATAAATCCCCGGATCACTTACAAAACGCTTGGTAGTTTTGCAAAGGAGGTTTTCAAAGTGTCACAAAATAGTACTGCTATGTGGGACGATTATCCAGAAGTTCTAACTGCGAAAGACGTAGCGGACCTGCTACGCATAGGGAAAAACAGGGCATATGAGCTTTGCAAAAGCCAAGGGTTCCCGGTTGTAAGATTCGGGAGAAGCTACAGAATTTCCAAAACTTTACTTCTTGAGTGGTACCAGAAGCAGGCGAAGCTGGGGACCGAATGGAATTTTATTGACTAAAGCTGCCGATATGCCAAAATTATAGTTGAGCCTGTTTAAGAAAGGGGGAAATCATGAGTGCCCAAATCTGAGGAAAAGGAGGAGAAAAAGAAAAAAAGAAGGGCCAAGGGCGAAGGGACAGTTTATAAAAGAAAGAACGGTCTTTATGCAGGACAAGCTCTGATTGGTTACGATCCTGTTACCGGCAAACCTAAAAGAAAAACAGTTTATGGCAAGACAAAACCGGAAGTTGTTCAAAAGCTAAGGAAGATATCGGTTCTGGCCGCAGAAGGGAATCTGACAGACACAAGCGAAACCGTTGAGCAGTGGCTGGATATCTGGATGAATGACTTCATGATTAACAAGCTCCGGCCAACCACATATGAAAGCTATAATTCTTTTATTAGGCTTCATATCAATCCCTACATCGGCAAGATGAAATTGAAAAACTTGACCACCCATCACATCCAGAAATTATACAATCACGCCAGCAGGGAGGGCCGGTGCGATGGCAAAGGCGGCCTGGCACCGAGGAGTGTGGAACGCATACATACCATTCTACATTCATCGCTGGAGCAGGCAGTAGCCTTGCGCAAGATTCCTCACAATCCAGCCGGTGCAGCAGTCTTACCTGTCAGAGAACAAAAGGATATCAGGCCTTTAACCAGAGAAGAACAGGACCGCTTTGAAAGAGAGCTGGACAACTTTCGATTGGGAACCGCCTTCTTCGTTTGCTTATATGGAGGACTGCGCCGTGGCGAAGTGTTGGGGCTGAAATGGTCCGACATTGATTTCGAGAAAAAGACCATTAGAGTCCAAAGGGCCGTATTAAGGGTCAAAGACAAGTTCACTGGAAAATCTGAACTCCGGATTGAAGATGTTAAAACCAAGAAGAGCCGGCGCATAGTGCCGGTACCGGACATAGTAATTGCCCGCTTAAAAGAACACAAAGCCAGACAGGCTGCAGAAATACTGCGAGCTGGACCCATGTATCAGAAAAATGATCTGGTATTCTGTACCACGCTGGGAACACCAATAGAGCCAAGGAATTTCAACCGGGATTTCTACCAGATATGCAAGAACGCCGGCATAGAGAACTTCAATCTCCACGGGCTCAGGCACACATATACTACCAGATTATCTGAAATGGGTATCAATTCAAAAATCCTGCAGGAGCTACTTGGCCACACGGATGTCAGGACTACGGAAGGTTACAATCATGTTCTGTGGGACATGATGGTCCTGGCAGCAGACAGATTGAACGATTATATCTTAGAAAGAAAAAAGAATCCTTCTGGAACAGAAGGATAATAAAAATAATATAGAATCCCATATAATTTTTATCCAGGGTACAGCCCTGGATAATTTTTTTTCTGCGTTCATTACAAACTTTGTTGCAACAGTTAAGCAACAGTGAAAACAACGGTTTTACAGGTACTTTTGCAGTAGTTTTACTGCACTTATGCAGTACTTATGCAGTACAAACAGTACCCCAAGAGCTTAAAAACCTGGTGGAGACGAGGGGACTCGAACCCCTGACCCCCTCGTTGCGAACGAGGTGCTCTCCCAGCTGAGCCACGCCCCCACAGCATAATATATTATAGCATATTTGCATAAGATATGCCTGCACCCTCGCAATTATCACCTTCGGCGCAGACCACTATGAATGAAAAACTTAAGCCTGTCATTGCGAGCCCCGTCAGGGGAGTGGCAATCTGTTGACTCTAACCGTAGATTTTTGTAGAGATCGCCATGTCGCTTCGCTCCTCGCAACATTAATAGCGACTGAATGGAGCATCAGGAGTGCCGGAACGGCCGATGACACTGAGAAAACTATTTTCACCACATCAGGATCCATTTTCACAGCCATGACGCGAAAGATGAAAGCCATTTCAGACTGCCTGTAATTCGCTATATGGTCCACTGGTTGTTTATAATACCCACCAGTTTCCAGTCATTCTGGTAAGACTCAAAAACCAGGCGGAGACTGCTCCAGTCCATGCCATCATAGCCGGGGTTAAATCCGGGGAAGTAGTACTCCACTACTATGGGGTTATCATATACTTCAAATTGGTTTTCCAATGCGTTGCCGCTGCTGAGCACTTGGTTGTAACCGATCTGGTCAGCATTTATATAATCCTCGTCATAGACAAATTTCTCATAATACTGACTGGGAGTCAGGTTGATTGGTTCTCCAGAGCCGTCATAATGACCCCACAGGTAAACCTTCTGGTCATCGAAAAAGTTGCGTATCTCTTTTGGGCTGAAAACCAGATCACTTTCTAAAGAAACGTAGGTATAGGGAGTAAACCGTACGCCTTTAGTAGGATGAACCTGGTCAGCAATAGCGTCAGCGTTTTTGGTGCTCAGTGCTTTAATCAAGCTGGCGGCAGTTTCTTTGATAACTTTCTCCGCTTGTTCCGGTGCTAAGGCTCCTTCCCAGGTTTTAAGGGAATCGTTTTCTATAATTTCTTCCACTTCTTCATACCCAGTAGGGAAGGCAAAATTATAGCGGGCGGGCAGGGCAAATACATATTGACTGTTGCGCCCTAACTCCTTGGGGCCGATAGGGGCCGCACCTACACTGAATTCCTTTTGCTGCAGTGCGTTCCATTGGGACATGGTAAATACCATAATAGGGATATCCTGCCGGGGATCTTCCAGTGTCCACTGGGGATGGCGGATAGATATTAGGGCCCCGGTTTCAGACGGAACATCGCCGGGAGCATCCAGGGTGAATCCCTTCCACTGGTCAGATATTATAGTGTAACCTGTCCAGCTCTCCGGCAGTTGAAAGCTGAAACCATACTGCTTATTCTGGTATACTATGGAGTCAGCTGGCTCACTGGCATCCAGTTTTACCTCTGTAATAAGCCAACTTTTATCTATCTTTTCTACGGTGAGAACCACCGGTCTTTTGACGGCAAGACCGTCATTGACTATATCCGCACTGGTCATTTCGATAATTTCGCCTTTAACCTGGTATTTGGTATCAGATAACTTCTTAGTCTCGATGATGTCTATGCGTTCCGGCCAGGGACTGGAAGTAACTCGTCCAGGAGCATTTTCAGGATCATTTTGCCATTGGGCTAAGAGTGCCGGTGCAACATAGCCGGCATAGTTTTCTTTTATGCTTTTTGCTGCTACCTCCGCAGGGGCCAGCAGGGATACATTTTTCAGACGTTTGCCGAAGTCTTCAACCAGTTGGCTGATGGCATTTTCTTCACCATCTTCGGGGCTGGTCTTGGTTCTAATAATTACCGTTCTATTAACAGCATCCCATTCTACCTCGGCGCCTAAGGCTTCGGCGATCCAGCGAACCGGTACCATGGTCCGGTCACCGATGATCTGCGCTGGTACATCGGGTTTTATCTCCTGACCGTTTACTATTAACTTAATAGGTTGATTTGCCCAGGTAACTGCGGCAAAGGCACAGATGAGAACCGTTGCCAGAATGACTACTAACCACTTTCTCTTCATGGGGTAACCTCCTGTTAGTATTGTTGTTGTTAGACTTGGATGGCTGTCCTGTTCCTATATAAATATACACCGGTGTGGGTAGGAACTTTCACCAGGAAAATCATGGCAGGATAAAAAAACCGGGGCTCAAGGCCCCGGATCGCTGTTAATTAATAGTCTTCCAGGTAGATGTGCAGAGTTCCGCTGCTGGACCATTGGGTTTCATCAATTATATAATAATCATCTTCTATGCTAAGCCTTAAACCTACTAAATCATAGGTGCGGCCACTGTAGGTTAGAGTAGTGGGACTGGTAATGCGCACATCATCGAAGGTTACCCATCTTCTATTCAGATATATGGTTACATCATCATCTACTCCCTGATAAATCTTGCGCCCTCGGTCATCATAGAAGATGTAGTCATCGGGTTGACCAAACCAAAAGGCATCATCGGATTCCTTGGCTGTGATCTTGACCATACCCAGAGTATTGCTCCATTCTATACGTTCAATATCCCATAATTTGTTGTCTACCCGGCATCTGATGTTTTCCGTGTGCACATCATAATTCTTGCCGCCGATACGAACCAAGTCGCGGTCTACCACCAGCACATCATCGAAATCATATTCGGTTGCGCCTCTTACGAAAGTGACATCACTGTAATCCCGGTAGGAATCATTGAACAAAACCCAGTCTATCAGCTGGCGTTCTTTTAGATCCAAAACAAATTTGCCCTTGAACATAGTTATTTCATCTATTATATAATTCCAATCATTAATGGATACTATTACCTCATCGGCATCATAGGTGTTTCTGCCCGCGGAAATACTGCCAGAGGCATCTAGGGTTACGTCAGACATACGGTAGCGTTGCCCGTCAATAAAGAAGTATATGGTATCAATATTATCCAAATTCAGGGTATCCCGGCCTACATAGATAGCGGATATATCTGACATGGACAATCCCCGGAAAATTACAGGATCAGTCTGCTGGAGCCGGGGTTCGGTCTGACCGGAGAACAGTTGGATTCTAAGAATATCGTAGAAATCCTTATTAACTTCAATGGTGACTTTATCTTCACGTAAATCATAGCTTTTTCCCTGGACCTCAACCGTATACTCATCCACTATGGTCATATCGGCTAAGTAGAAACCATCGTCTTTGCCGTTAATATATAGTTTCAAATAATCGGCATTGTACTTATAACTGTCTAACTGCAGGCTGTATATATAGCGAGAGACGGGATAGACTACTAGCTTATCGCCATTGACTACCATGCGGCTGATAGCGTAGCGGGTATTGCCTATTACCACATCAGGGTTTCCGGTGGTGCGGTCTAAAGCGTAAACATACCTGGCATTTACAGTAAGTACGTCATTAGACACCGATAAACTGGTTACGGGAACTTCTGAAAAACCTGACTTAAATATAAGGGAGTTGGTACTGAGGCTGAAAAGCTGGTCACCAATGGCTAAATCTTTGATGGAACCTGTTACTGGCTGCACGGGAGACTTGGTATTATCTTTAATCTCCAGCATCTTAACCAGCACCGTACAAACTTGAGCTCTGGTCATTTCCCGGAAGGGGGCAAAGGAACCATCGGGAAATCCCGATATAATACCTGCATCGTAGGCAGCTTTAATCTCATCCCGGTAAAGGCTGCGTTCCACATCGTCGCTATCAGTAAACTTACTGGTTCCTCCGCTAGTTTCAATATTAAGAGCACGTACAATCATGGCTGCGGCCTGGCTGCGCAAAATGTTTTGGTCCGGGCCTAATCCTTGGGGCGACTCAGATGGAATCAATATGCCGCGGGCTACCGCTTCTTCTATGTACTTGTTTGCCCAGTGGCTGCTGGTATCCTTGAAGGTGCTCTTAGTTGGGGTAGATGGGGTGATATCCAGGCAGCCAATTAAGGCAGTGGTAAACTCGGCTTTGGTCATAGTCCTGTCTGGCTTAAAAGTCCCGTCAGGATAACCGTTTATGTAGCCATAAGATGCTAAATCATTAATATAGGTGGTCGCCCAGTGTCCCTTGATATCAGAAAAATCCTTAGTCCCCGCCCCTAAGGCGCTCATGGGAAGAACTAGAGTAAAGCAAAGGCACAGAGCTACTATGATTCTCAGACTTCTATTTCCCACAAAAAACCCTCCTTAGCTTCATACTGTATTATATATACGTGACTGGACTGGAAAACTTTCGCAGCACGAGGCTTTAGCCTGATCTCACTATACTTGCCGCCCCTCTTATCTCATAATTCTAACATTTAATTACCAGTATGTGCATAAATTATAGGGAAGCAATTAGTAAAAAAAGAAATCATTCACTATAAAGGAATTAGGGCAATAATTGTAGAATAAATAATTGAAATTGTTAAAAAATAAACGCTTTTCATTCTCGCATTGCCTTAATAACATTCCTAGTCTTGCTCTCCAAATCATCCCACTTTTTATATTCTGCAGCATTTTTGTACCCAATAAACTGAACGGCGTTCAACACTACAGAACGAAAGGGGGTTAATACATATACCAGAGTTTGTAATCATCACCTGTAGTTCACGCTAAGTGAAAACCTTGAGCCTGTCATCGCGAGGAGCGAAGCGACGTGGCGATCTGTTATCTCGAACCGTATATAGGCATAGAGATTGCCGCGCCCCTTTGGGGCTCGCAATGACATGCCCAGAAATGGTTTTCACATTAATAGCATCGATAGAAAATCGCTGTAAGGAGGTTGATAGGATGCCTGGTGGTATGCAGTTGAAGACAGAGGTGTTGGCCACCTCTACCTGTGCACTGTGCGGAGCTTGTCTGGACTGGTGCCCTTACCTAAAGAACCTAGAAGATCACCTGGTTTTACGGTTTGACTGTCCAGTTACTGAGCAAGGCCGCTGCTATTCCGTGTGCCCGCGGACTTTTACGGATTGGCAGGCTATTAATGATCGTTTCCTATCGGGTGTTGACTATGACACCGATATTGGAGCTTTTCAGACGGTCTACCGGGTAAAAAGCCGCCAGTCAATTCGCGATCAACAGGATGGAGGTACGGTGAGCACCCTTTTGCGGACGGCTCTGCTGGATGAACTGGTAGATGGCGTACTGGTGACTGGTAAAGAGGATGCCTTAACACCCTGGCCGTTCTTAGCTGAAGATGCAGCTGAAATAGAAAAGGCAGCTGGGTCACGTTATTTGGTCAGCCCCAGTTTAAGGAAAATAATAGAGGCCCGGGAAAAGGGTTTGGAGAAGCTGGCAGTTGTGGGCCGGCCTTGTCAGGTTCAGGCCTTGCGTAAGATGGAGTTCAATCGGCCTCCGGATAGCCCTGCCCTGGATGTGCTGAGTATCGGTCTTTTTTGTATGTGGTCTTTGTCCTGGGCTTTTAAGGATTACCTGGCTAAAACCTATCCGGGCCTTACTTTTTCTCGCATGGCCATACCCCAGCATGAAGTGGAGCTAACCAGTAATGAAGGCATTAAGTCCCTGCCGATGGAAACCGTCCAGGAATTTATAAGAACGGGCTGCCGTTACTGCCTGGATATGACTTCCGAACTGGCGGATATATCTGTAGGAGCCTTTGAACCGGTACCGGGGTGGAATACGGTAGTGATACGCAGTGACCGGGGCAAAGAGTTGTTAGACAGAGCTGTCTCTCAAGATTTGCTGCAGGCTGAAGAATACCCGCCGGAAGAACTAAACCGTCTGCGTCAGGCTTCCCGCAATAAAAA
>DLUN01000159.1:0-542 GCA_003444615.1 Syntrophomonas sp. | reverse complement strand
CTATCAAGCAATCATGGAAGAATCTTCTGGAAAGGAGGGTTTTTGATGGAATGGATGGTCAAAGCCAATGAACCTGGTAAAACCTACTTATTGCAGGGCAATGAAGCTATTGTCCGGGGAGCTCTGGAAGCCGGTATTCGCTTTGCAGCCTCTTATCCGGGATCACCTGCTTCGGAAATCATGGCTATGCTAGGACGTGTAGCTGGTGAAATAGATATTTATGCGGAATGGTCTACTAATGAAAACTGTGCTTTCCAAGCTTGCATGGGGGCTTCTATGGGGCAGGTACGCTCCTTATGTGTTGTAAAGCAAAATGGACTATTAACCATAGGAGACGCTTTGCATACCGCTGCTCTTTCCGGCTGTAAAGGCGGCGTTGTCCTGTTGGCAGCAGACGACCCTAATGCTCATTCCAGTACCAATGAGTTTGACTCCCGCCATCAAGCCCGGGCTGCAGGAATACCCATGCTGGAGCCAGCTACTTTTCAGGAAGCTAAGGATATGATGGTTTATGCTTTTGAATTGTCGGAGAAACTGCAGCA
>DLUN01000111.1 GCA_003444615.1 Syntrophomonas sp. | reverse complement strand
TGGCGATTTTTTCACCGCAAGCCCGCACCTTCTCGCCTGCTTGGGGAACGTCTGACCAACCCATTATTTCCACTGGCATAGACGGCAAGGCTTCTTCAACCTTTCTGCCTCGATAATCTGTCATAGCCCGTACTTTAGCCATATTTACTCCACAGATCAGATAATCTCCTACCCGCAAAGTACCTTTTTGTACCAGCACGGTAGCCACTGGTCCACGTCCTTTGTCCAGTTCCCCTTCAATAACGACTCCTTCCGCAGGACGATCTGCATTAGCCTTTATATCATTCATTTCTGCTAAAAGCAAAACCATCTCCAGAAGTTGTTCAATGCCTTCACCAGTTTTGGCAGAAACCGGTACGAATATGGTGTCTCCGCCCCACTCTTCCGATACTATATTATATTCAGTAAGTTGCTGCATCACCCGTTCCGGATTAGCAGTGGGTTTGTCAATTTTATTAACTGCCACCAAAAATGGAACCTGGGCAGCTTTAATGTGATTAACCGCTTCAATGGTTTGTGGCATTACTCCGTCGTCAGCAGCCACCACCAAGATTACGATATCAGTAAGATTGGCTCCCCGGGCACGCATAGCTGTAAACGCTTCATGTCCTGGCGTATCTATAAACGTAATGCGATTATCTTTAACTTTCACCTGATAGGCACCTATATGTTGGGTGATGCCTCCTGCTTCACCAGAAGCCACATCAGCTTTACGTATCCGGTCTAGAAGAGAAGTCTTACCATGGTCAACATGACCCATTACCGTTACTACTGGAGGTCGAGGCTTAAGGCTTTTTTCATCATCAACTATTTCCTCCAGCAAACGCTCTTCAACTGATACCTCATGTTCCACTGCCACTTCGTACAATGCAGCCAAAATCTCGGCCGTCTCAAAGTCTATTTCCTGATTTATTGTAGCCATTATACCTAAATCCATCAGTTTCTTTAGCATTTCGGCTGGGCTGCGGTGCATCTTCTCAGCCAAATCCCGTACAGTGATGGAGTCGGGTATGGTAATTGAGCTGGGCAATTCCGGAACACTTTCTTCTTTTCTACGCTTATGCTTTTTCTTTACCGGCCGGCTAAAGTCCCGGCTAGGTTGTGGTTTCCCTTTGCTTTTTGCGGCCCAGTTATCTGATTCATCAGGTCTGCGAGTACCAGGTTTCTTTTTGGCATCACTGGTAACTGCTGACGGAGATAAGCGGGCTTTACCTTGCTCCTGAGAAACTCGCTTACCAGTTTGAGGGGGTTTGCCACCACTGGGACGACTTTGCCCAGGCCTTTTTCCTGGTACAGGCGTTTGCTGACCGCGAGGATGGGGCTCACCCCGTTCCGGAGCACGGGCAGGTTGTCCAGTCCTACCCTGTCCCCTTGGTTGCTGCGCTCCGCGGGCAGGCGGGGAGATAGTATGTTGCTGCTTAGCTCCACGTTGTAATTCCTGGTGAGCGCGATCACGAGATGGTCCCGAACGAGTCTGCTCAGTACGGGGACGTTCTTCCCTGTGTTGTGCTTCTTTTGGTGGATGTGAAGTGCCAGTTGAGGTTACATGCCTTGCAGAAGAGGGCTTCTGGACAGTAGATTGTTGTTGATGCTTTGTACTTGGCTTCTGTTGCTGCTTAGCCTGAGAATCACGAGTTTGGTCAACAGGAGCTACTTCCTGCTTATGGCCTGCTTCGGTTTTTTCCTCTGGTTTAACAGTGGCAGAAGTGCTTTCATGAAGTTTTTTCTTAACCCAATTCACCTGGTTATCTTCCAAGGTACTCATATGGTTTTTAATATTAAGCCCCATCCCTTGTAAAATATCTACCAACTGTTTACTCGGTATTCCCATTTGTTTCGCTAGTTCATGCACTCTTATTTTGGCCATTGAACCACCCCCGTGCTAGTAGTATCATCTCTCGCAGCATCTAGACAATCAATCATCGCTTTAGCCATACCTGGATCATTGATTGTCAAAGCTACCCGGTAGGCTTTACCTACTGAAGTTCCCAAATCATACTTGTTACCAAATTCCACCCAAGGTATTTTCTGGCGCTTACATAAAGACACCAGCGAATCACGAGTAGAGCTAGAAATATCTGCACTCAAAACCAGTAGGCAAGCGCGTTTGCGCATTAAACTGGTCTGTGCAGCCAGCGTTCCCGCTGATACTTTTCCGGCCTTTTGAGCTAAGCCTATAATGTTATATGCTTTTTTCAAGTTTAACCACATCCTCAATGCTGTGTCAGGTCTGTAATCTGTGTCTTAATTTTTTCCAAAACATCATCTGGAATATCTCGTTCTAAAGCCTTTTGCAGTCTTTTTCCCTTAATGGCCTCATTGAAGCAGGTAGTGTTAGGGCAAATGTAGGCACCTCGCCCTGCTTTCTTACCAGAGGCATCCACCTCAATAGTCTCCTGGGGAGTTCTAACGATTCGAATCAACTCTCTCTTATTGTGCATCTCCCGACATCCAACGCACATACGCTGAGGTATCTTTCTAGGTTTCTTCATCGTAATAATCAGCCCCTTCGTTGACAGCCACTTGACTCTCACTCTTAATATCAACTTTCCAGCCAGTTAGCTTGGCAGCCAAGCGGGCATTCTGCCCTTCTTTTCCTATAGCTAAGGACAGTTGATAATCGGGGACAACTACCCGAGCAATTTTTTCCTCCTCATTAATATCTACATACATTACTTTAGAGGGGCTAAGGGAATTGGCAATGAATCTCTCGGGGTCTCGATCGTATTTGATGATATCGATTTTTTCCCCGTTCAGTTCTGATACTATATTTTGAACCCTTAATCCCCTGGGGCCTACGCAGGCACCTACTGG
This sequence comes from Syntrophomonas sp., assembly GCA_003444615.1. Classification (GTDB taxonomy): domain Bacteria; phylum Bacillota; class Syntrophomonadia; order Syntrophomonadales; family Syntrophomonadaceae; genus DTU018. The sequence goes on along the minus strand of DLUN01000111.1, from coordinate 509 downwards.
ATCTATTTTATCATCTTGTGAATAGACGGATATTTTGGATCGTGCCCCAGCTTCCCGGGCTATGGATTTTATTTCTACCACACCATCATAAATCTCTGGCACTTCCATTTCAAACAATCGCTTAAGAAAGTTGGGATGAGACCTGGATACAAATATATTCGGGCCCTTAGAAGTGTTTTTAACTTCAAAAATATATGCCTTAATTCGTTGTCCTACAGTGTATCTCTCTGTACTAATCTGATCCTGTGGGAGCATAATGGCTTCGGTACGGCCCAAGCTTATAAAAATAGTCCGGTTTTCTATACGCTGAATTGTACCGGTTAGGATCTCACCTTCTCGTTCTAGATACTCTTCATATATGAGACTTCTTTCCGCCTCCCGCAGCTTTTGGATAACCACCTGCTTAGCGGTTTGAGCGGCAATGCGGCCAAAGTTAGTGGGAGTAACCTCAACATACACCAGATCTTCTTCTTTACAATCCGGGTATAACTCACGGGCATCCTCCATAG
>DLUN01000228.1:9615-12484 GCA_003444615.1 Syntrophomonas sp. | reverse complement strand
AGATGTGTATAAGAGACAGCTGGAATCCTACCCGGGTGATTCAGAGACTGGGACGCATCAACCGCATTGGTCGCAAGGTTTTTCAGACTCTGTATATCTGCAATTTCTTCCCTACCGAAAAAGGAGCGGAAGTGGTTAAAAGCCGTGAGATCGCAGCGCACAAAATGTTTTTAATTCACAATACCTTAGGGGAAGATGCGAAAATCTTCGCACCCGAAGAAACACCATCTCCCGCAGAACTTTTCAAACGCATCAATCGCAATCCGGAGGAAGAGGAGGAGGAAAGCCTGCTTACTGCTATCCGCAAGGAATTTTATGCTATTAAAGAGCAGCATCCAGACGTGGTCAGCGGGTTGGTGGATTTTCCTGCCCGCGTCAAAACAGCCAAAGTTGCCGGGCAAAATCAAATGCTGGTTTTCCGCAGGAAAGGCCTGCAGCTTTTCATACACAGCGTAACTGACACGGCCATTGAAAAGCTGGAGGTACACCCTCTGATTTTTGAAGAAGCCCTGCCGTACCTACGCTGCCAGCCGGAAACACCCCGCCAGCCACTAAGCTCTAGATTCTGGCCTGCTTATGAAAAAATCAAATCTTTCCGGGAACAGACGCCCATGCCCCGGAGTGAACAATCGCTGCTGGTCAAGGCAGAGAACAACCTGCGCAGTGCGTTAATGAATCATGCCGCTGAATTAGAAGAATACCTGACCTTTATACAAACACTGCTGCGCGACTTAAAAGAATATCAAACTTTGCCAAAGTACACCCTGCGCCGGTTGACGATTGTGGAGATGAATGGAAAGGTGTCTAAGAATGAAATAGCGCGTTTTTGTGCTGAATTGGAAACCCTCAGGCAATATCTAGGTGAAGATTATCTGGAGCGCATTGAGCAGCGAGTAAAAGACTTTCGCAGTGAAATAATAATTGCCGTAGAAAACATAAAAAGTGATACCCAGGGTTAAGCAAAAGAGCGGATTAAAAGAATTAATTATGTAACACAAATACTTCTGTCGAAATAAAAAAGCACTTCCAACCTCACCGGAAGTGCTTGATTTTCTAATGATGGTACGCCCGAGAGGAATCGAACCTCCGCACCCGGCTCCGGAGGCCGGTGCTCTATCCACTGAGCTACGGGCGCATATGGTGCTTTATGATTATAGCAAAATTGCGGGGTCAAGTCAAAAGAAACTCTTGTTGTGGTGGGCTTTTAACGCCACCTTTAATTCTAATGGGTAACCTCCTTTTTGCGCAAACTATGGGTTGTGCTGGATATGATAAGACCAGCTAAGCAGAGTACTGCTCCCAGGAGGTAAACAGTCTGAAAGGCGGTCAATTCGGGAGCTGAAGTGCTGAGAGCATAACTGCTCTGTACCACTGTAGAATAGATGGCTACGGATAGAGCAGTGCCCAGAGAATAGGAGAGATTTCTTACGGTAGCGATGAATCCGCCAGCATACCCCGCCTGGTCGGGAGCAATTGACCCCATAATGGAGCTACTGTTGGGTGAGCCAAAGGCACCTAATCCCAGCCCGAGCAATACTAAACCTAAGACAATACACAGGGGATTTATGGTCAAGCCGGCCGTGGATAAGGTTAAATGAGCCAGTGCCATGATCAGAAACGCAGCTGATGTCAGGCGGGAAGGGCCCCACTGATCCGACAAATACCCGGCTACAGGTGCTGTAAAGGCCATTATAAGCGGGGGAATGGTCATGTAGAGACCAGCTTGAGCAGGGGACAGGGCTAATAAATTCTGCAAGTAAAAGGGAAAGAGGAAAAATATTAGCATATGACTGATATAACTAATCGAACCCAGTATGTTGCCGTACACAAAGGGCTTTATCTTAAAAAGCTCAAAATTAATTAAGGAAGGCCTGCGGCCTTTTTCGACTATTATAAATAGAGGCACCAGCAAGAGGCCAGCTAACAGCAAGGCCTTGTTTACATCAGGGGATAGACCTAATACCAGTAAAATGGAAGTCAACGCTAGTAACAGAGTTCCCGAGATATCAAATTTATGGTTGTCGGAATGAGGGAATGAAGCATTTGGCATCATAAAACGATAAGCCAGGATTACCGCGATGATGCCTATGGGAAGATTGATTAAAAATATACTAGGCCATCCAAAGCAATCGATCAGCAAACCCCCTAGGCTGGGGCCAGCCATATTGCCTATACCTACTATACTGCCGGTAATGCCCAGCGCTTTGCCACGTTCATGGTCTGGAAAGGAATTAGACACAATACCTATTCCGGTAGCCATCATCATACTGGCTCCCAAAGCCTGTATTACGCGGAATGATACCAGGAAGAATAGTGATGGTGCCTGACTGCATAATGCTGAGCCTAAAGTAAAAACTATGAACCCCCAGGTATACAGTTTTTCCATACCCAGGTAATCACCCAGTCTGCCAAACATGAGCAGGCTGGCAGTTATGACCAGCATATAGGCATTTACTACCCACTGCACAGAACTCAAAGGTACAGCAAAATCCTCTGCTATGCTGGGGTTGGCAATGTTTAATATGCCACCATCCAGGGTAGACATAAAAATACCTAAGCATATTATGATAAGGGTTTTCCATTTATTCTCAAGTCTCAAAACAGACCTAGAACCTTTCCTGTCATAATTCATTACTAATATTAACACTAAGTACATAAGCTTTGGTAACCATTTCAGTAAGAGGAGGGCCTGGGAAGTGGATGTATTTCACCTGATTTTACTGGCTTTCTTAGCGGAAGCTATTTGGGAGACTTTGAAGATGGTGTGGCAAAAGGATAAGCTTCACCCTGATGTATTGGGAGCGTTAATTATTGGTATAATTCTAGCGTTATCGACGGGACTAAATCTTTTTGAATTAGTTGGTTTGCC
>DLUN01000228.1:6556-9345 GCA_003444615.1 Syntrophomonas sp. | reverse complement strand
GTAACAACGTCGCTTAAGAGGCGAGCCGCATTGGAAGCGATGGTTAAAGAACCCTTGTCAGTTCCAATTTCGAAAAGGAGAGCCTGAGGATAGAGATCTTGATTATAGTCTCCCTTCCCCATGTATATGCCTCGCATCAGACCGGGGTAAATATTGTCGGCAGTTGCTTTGACTTGACGGGCGAAATCAAGATTGGCCTTCATATTTGGGTTTGACCGGCCAATAACGATCATTACCTGGGCAGTTTCAACCCCGTTTATAGTAGTCAGATAGGCGCTTAGAGGTGCGGAGTCCCGGTGAATATCGAAAATAGCTTCAGGAGAGTTTTTCAGCAGCTTAACGGCTGTTCTGCGCGAGCGATTATAAGCATTTATATCGTGGGGATTGTGGTTTTCTTTGTTATGAATAACGGTGAAGCCGCTGCGTCTAAGCGCTTCAACCATAGAATCACCGACTTTCAAGATATCCCCATCGGGTGGCTCAGCAGATTTGCCAGAGGTAAGAAGGTATGATTCATCATTATGGGTATGATAAACAGCCAGTTTCTTACCAGCGGTGCGAAGTATCACGTTATTGGGATAAGAAAGAGTAGCGGCAGGTACAGTTTCGGTCCTGGCGCTATACTCCGATTTCCTGCGGGCCAGCGCCTGATCGCCATCAACACGGATAATTATATAGTGGATATCCTCTGCACTGATGTACTCGTCGTTAACGGTCACCGGTAAACCGGTCTGAAGTATCAGATTACCATCGGTATCATGTACGGTAACGTAGGCCGTGCCCAATTCGTTATCAAAACCTCTTGGTTTGGCTGGCTGAGGGGTAGTCAAGGTATTGATAATATATGAAGCAGCCATAACCCCTAGCAACAAACCGAAGAATATCCATAGATAACGCTTATATGTTGATGATTCCATAAACAAACCGCCTTCTCTAGTGAGTCAAATCTATTATTTGGAGAAGGCGGTTGCTTTATGCGGCTTATAAAATTTGTTACAAATTGGTGTCCCAACTGTCTAGATATTCTTTTTGTTCATCAGTGAGGCTATCAATTTCCACGCCCAGAGACTGAAGTTTTAATAGCGCCACTCTTTCATCAATCTCCCGGGGAACGTTATAGACATGGTTGCCCAGTTTGTCGCGGTTCTGAATAACATAAACCAGTGACAAGGCCTGTAGGGAAAAACTGGTATCCATGACTTCGGCGGGATGACCATCACCGGCGGCCAGGTTAACCAAGCGTCCTTCAGCTAAAAGGTAGAGTTTACGGCCATCGGCCATAACAAACTCCTCAATATTATCCCTGGCGATTCTGGTGCTGACAGCTAGATCGTGGAGGTCGCCTTTGCTGATTTCCACGTCAAAATGTCCAGCATTAGCCATAATGGCATTATCTTTCATTACCTCCATATGTTCGCGGCGGATTACATTTATATTACCGGTGACAGTGATGAAAATGTCACCTAATTTCGCTGCTTCACTCATGGGCATTACCTGGAAGCCATCCATGATAGCTTCATTAGCCTTGATAGGATCAATTTCCGTAATAATTACCCGAGCGCCCATGCCCAGTGCCCGCATGGACACACCTTTTCCGCACCAACCGTATCCAACTACTACCACATTCTTACCAGCTACCACTAAATTAGTAGTGCGGTTGATGCCATCCCATACTGACTGGCCTGTTCCATAGCGGTTATCAAACAGGTATTTCATGTAAGCATCATTGACGGCCATCATTGGAAATAGCAGAGAATTGTTTTCATCCATAGACTTCAAACGAACGATACCGGTGGTGGTTTCCTCACAACCGCCAATTATATTACGAGCTTGTTCAGCGCGGTCCTTATGCAGCATAGTCACCATGTCAGCACCATCATCGATTAAGGCATCTGGCCTAGCATCGAGAGTGAGCTCGAGAAAGCGATGGTATTCTTCGGTGCTTTCGCCATGTATTGCATATACAGTGATACCTGAATCTACCAAAGCTGCTACAACGTCATCCTGGGTGGAAAGCGGATTGCTGGCACAGGCTACCACGTCTGCGCCCGCTGCTTGCAACGTCTGCAGCAGGTAACCAGTTTTAGCCTCCAGGTGTAAGCAACAGGCTATGGTTTTACCAGTCAGTGGTTTAGTTTTTTCAAATTCAGCTTTAAGTATATTTAGAACCGGCATATTCTGACTGACCCATTCTAGTTTGCGGTAACCATAGGGGGCAAGCTCCAGGTCTTTAATAATTGAGGGCCGATGTAAATCTTTTTGGGGAATGGCATTCAATGAGGTGACCTCCTTAAATTTGATATCAATAATTGCTACAAACTACTCATTTAGAAATATTATAAGCAAAACAGGTTACAATAGGAAACACAATTTGGTAAGATTATTAAAAACCTGAAATTTTGGATGTGAGGAATTTCTGTGAAAATATTAATGTTTAGTTGGGAGTATCCTCCGCACATGGTGGGTGGATTGGGTCAACATGTCTTTGATTTAAGCCGTTTTTTAGCCGAGCAGGGAGAGACGGTCCATATCATAACTCCCAGAGTAGGTACCTATTTGGATTATTGGATTGAGAATGGAGTTCATATTCATCGAGTGGGCCGTCCCACCCAGGAAGGGGAGAACTTTAAATCCTGGACTTTTACTTTCAATAGCGAAGCTATTCGAGAAGCTGTCCGGCTTAATGATCTGATCGGCGGGTTTGATGTGGTTCATGCCCATGACTGGTTAGTGGCTTATGCGGGACGCTCTCTAGCTAAAATATTCGAAATACCTTTGGTTTCTACTAT
>DLUN01000228.1:0-6287 GCA_003444615.1 Syntrophomonas sp. | reverse complement strand
CGCAGTGATCTGCGTATAATCCCCAATGGTGTTGATCCTGAACTTTTCACAACCTTACCTGATAACCCTCGTTTTGATATTGGTGAAGATGACAAAATAGTCTTTTTCTTAGGGCGTCTGGTCCCCGAAAAAGGTGTATGGCAGCTGGTTCAGTGCTTTCCCAAAGTGCTGGCAAAGGAACCAAACGCGGTTCTGTATATTGGAGGGCGTGGACCGCTAAAGGTCCAGCTGGAGAAACTATGCCAGGAACTAGGAATAGCTGATCGGGTAATATTTACTGGGTTTATTGCCAAGCAGGATCGCAATTATGTTTATAATCGAGCTCAGGTAGCGGTTTTTCCCAGTTTATATGAACCATTCGGTATTGTGGCCCTAGAAGCTATGGCTACTCGTACACCGGTGATAGTAGGTAATGTAGGAGGATTAGCAGAAATAGTAGAACATAGGGTAAATGGACTCAAAGTGACGCCTGGCAATGTGGATGAGTTAGCTGAGGCAATTATTGAATTGTTAAATAATGCTGAATTGGCTCATCGTCTGCAGGAGACCGGCTATGAAACGGTGAAGTCTGTTTATGGATGGGATGTCATAGCTGAATCAACCCGGGAAGTTTACCGGGAAGTGATACACAGCAAGAATCGCTTAATGGCTGAAGTTTAGTGGAACATTTGTTTTTATTACTTGTTGGGGGACGTGTAGGCTTTGAATGCTAGAATTATGATGGTGCTACACAGCCACATTCCCTATGTTAAAAGGCAGGGAAGGTGGCCTTTTGGAGAAGTATGGCTTTTTGAGGCCATGGCCGAGACCTATATTCCATTATTGATTAATCTGCTGAAATTACACGGTGAAGGTAAAGTAACTCCTATCACTATGAGCTTTAGCCCAGTTCTCCTGGAACAATTAAACTCCAAATATATTAAACAGGAGTTTATAAGTTACCTGAAGGAACGGGAGAACATGGCCAGGGCTGATGAAAGATATTACCTAGCTCAGAGTAATCAGGAATTTGCCAGAATTGCGGCCTATTATGCCAGTTTTTATCGAGACATTCGCCGGGACTATGAAATTGAATTGAATCGTGATATTATCCAGGCCTTAAGGTATCTACAAAGCAAGGGGCATCTGGAGATAATTACTACTGCAGCTACCCACGCCTACCTTCCTTTGCTGGATCGTACCAGCCTAGAGTCCCAGATCTATTGGGGGAAAAGACTGTATGAACAAGTTTTCTCTATGGAACCTCAGGGATTCTGGTTACCCGAATGTGGCTATTTCCAAGGAATTGAAGATGTATTAATCGAAAACGGATTTAACTATTTTTTTGTAGATAGCCATGCCATTGAAGGAGGCAAGCCGCTGGGCGCCATGAGTCCAGGCGGCAGTGGAGAAGAAGTAGAAATTGAAACTTTTGCTTCCACCGGTCTTAGTACTTATCGCCCCTACCGCATAGAAAACCGTAACATAACCGTTTTTGGCCGGAATTCCATGGTGAGTCAGCAGGTTTGGTCTGCCGATTATGGCTATCCTGGCGATGAAGACTATCGTGAATTTCATAAAAGCTCAGATAAATCAGGTTTCAAGTATTGGCGCGTTACTAATCGCAACCAGTCTATTGACAAAAAACAGCCTTATGATCCTGATGCCGCCCAGCTCAAAGTCAAGCAGCATGCGGCTCATTTTGTGAGCAATTTGGAAAACACTGGGCGCCACGCTGTGGAAATAGGTTTTAACCATCCATTAATTGTCGGGTGTTATGATACAGAACTGTTTGGCCACTGGTGGTGGGAGGGCATCAACTGGCTCAGTGAAGTCTTTAATTGTATACATAACAGTACTGAACTTGAATTAGTATTGCCTTCACAGGTGGAACCAGCTACCCACCAGGCCAAATTATTCGAATCGTCTTGGGGAATGGGTGGTAAGCACTATGTATGGGAAAATGAAGAAACCTCATGGATGTGGGATATTATTCGCAAGGCCGGTGAGGAATACCAGAGTCTGAAAGGCATGGAACAGGAGACACTGATGGGACAGAGAGCTATGTCCCAGGCTATAAAGGAATTAATGCTAATCCAGAGCAGTGATTGGTTGTTTATGGTCAGCAATAACTCAACACGTGACTATGCCCTGAAGCGCTTTTATGAACATTACACGAAACTATTACGATTGACTCACACTGTTCGCAATCAGCAGTTCGATGACTCTTTCAAAGAGTGGCTACGCCGCATTCAATATGAAGATGATTTTTTCAGTTGCCTGTAAATTATGGAGGTGCGTTTATGAAGGGGCATATTGCCTTCTGTCCTCATTTTCATCAACCCCATTTTCAATTGTACAGAACTCGGGAAGAAGCTTTTCAAAATTCATATAAACCATGGTTGCAAATGCTGGCGCAAGCCGTACAATTGGACAGTTTTTTTATTAATCTTCACTTTTCTGGACCTTTTTTATACTGGTTAAGCGATACCAAACCTGAATTTATTGATTATTTTAATACCCTGTTAACCAGCGGCAAAATAGGGCTCTTGGGTGGTTTGGCTGATGAACCCTTTATTCAATTGTCATCACGCAATGATGATGTGCTTTATCAGATGAAGAAATACGATGAACTGCTCAGTAGAGTGACGGGAGTTACCGCTGGGGAGTGGCAGGGTATTCATCTGGTGGAGCGCGAGTGTGGAGAAATGCTTTTATATCAAGCCTCCCAGGCAGCTCGAGCTATTCAGGCCCAGCCTATCTTTTACCTGGATGCGGAGACTTTTTATGCTTCCCATTTTACCTATCCGGGCTCAGAGGAAGATTATTGCCTCAAGCACTTTGGGTTTACTGATCCAGTAGCCAAAACTACCATTAGTCATCTGCCCCAAAACCTGTTATTTTTCGGACTTAGGGATGAAATCAATGGACAAGAGTTCATAAGCGTACCTGTACACAGTCAATTTCGCTACCAACTGCTTAAAAGAAACCAGTTTACCAATGAAGATCGAGTGATAATTAAACCTGAACACTATTACTTTTATGTGAAAGACGCTTTGGAGCAGGCCTATAACCAGGCCCAAAGTCTGGGAAAACCTATGGAACCGCTCCTGGTCATTTTTGAAGATGCTGAAAAGTTTGGACAGTGGAGTAAAGATCCCAAAGGAGACCGGGAATGGTTAATGGAATTTTTTGCTCTGGTTGACAAAGATCCTGATTTGGATTTTATAGGATTGAAAGATTATCTTCATACTCACGGCTATTTTGATACCTATCCAGCTAGTTCAAGTCACAGTTATCCTGAGTGGGAAAACTGGACAGCCCGACGGGGTATACGTGGGGTAACCTTTGGGGATAAAAGGTTACGCAAGGTAATCTGTCGATTGCGTGATGCGGAGCGACTGCAGGACAAGTTTGAAAGAGCGGTATTAAATAAGCTGGATATACAGACTGATCTGCCGGATTTAGGTCCATCTCTGCAGAGATCTATCATGAATTCACCAGAGCGATTTGAGATGGTAGAAAAGGTTCTAGAGCAGTATTATCCTGACTGGGTCGAGTATTATAGGCTGGTGAACCGGGTCAGGCATCTGGTTTATCAGGAGGATCCTAAATGGGCTAGCCGTCATCCCAATTATGGTTCGTCGCCATTTTATGATATGCAGGGCTTAGCTTATCTGGAGATAGCCATAAGGGTCTTGGCTGAAATGCTAAGAAAGATGAATGAATTTAACGAAGATACTGTGCAGTATAGGGATTGGGATATGGATGGCAGGAACGAAATAGTGATAGAGCATGACCAGCACTCATTGGTATTGGACCGAGCAGGGGGTTGTCTGGTATATCACCATGCTATTACCCCACAGATTGCAGATAGCCTTGATAAAGCTGGTCAACTGCTAGGTAAAGATTTTAAGCGTCTGCGTGCTTATAATCAAATACACCGGAGTTCTTATCCTTTGGTAATGACCGAAAGCGATAGTGATCTCAAACAAGAGTTTTATCCGGAAGGAGGCAGACAGGAAGTCCCCCGCAACTCCATGCGTTGTTCTATATGGATAGCTATGCTGGATCAGGAGATGGCCATAGGGAACTTTGACACTCGCGAATATACCATCGAGTCGATACAGTCGCAAGAGAAAATGACAATTGTAACCATGCGGACACAAGCTACCCTGGATTTAGTAAGCTATGATCCGATAACTATCACTCTTAGAAAAACATTCGTTATAGATGAGAATTCACTTCAGGTGGTATTTAATGCACAATTGAATAGAAGAGTAGAGAATATGCGGTTTTTCATGGTGCCAGAATTGGTGTCTTCAGCAGCACCTTCAGATGAAGTACATTTTCGACCCTGTGCCTGGTTAGGAGTTATTCCCTCTAAGCAGCCAGGTGAGATACCAGCTAAGGTATGTGATGTAGTTGCCATAGAGGGAGAAAGCCTCAGCTACATTAACCAGGAACAGGACTTATCGCCCTTTGATGGTCTGGATTACCTTTATCGACTGGAAAGTGCTGATGGTTCAAGTTACTATAATCGAATCAGCTATAGAATTCAAAAGTCAAACCCTATACACCGCTTAGAAATAAAGCCAGCGGTTAGAAATTACTACCATAACTATGTTTTTAACGAACAAAGCAGTCTCAGTTATCATACTTCTGGTCTAATGCTTTGTCCTTGGATACCATTTGATGAAGGAGAGGCGTTATTAAGTATTCTAGTTGACTGGCATTTTGACGTCCAAGGAAATCATGAGGCATATGAGGAAGTATTACCATTAATTAAGGGATGTATTGGTTGAATATTCAGCAGGAGGGGAAGGAATGATTTTAAGGGAGTTTTTTGAATATTATTTTACCGCCGTTGATCCACAGGTACTGAGTATTTATGAGCAACTAATGCCAGGAGCCAGTGATTTAGCCAGCAGCTATGCAGATGTTTTTTCCCGTAATGACGATGCGGCTATTGCTTTTTTATTAAAGTTTCACCAGGTTACCTCAGAATTACGAAGTCAGAACCCTAGCCAGGCGATTCTTTTTAACGTACATAACAATGTCTGTTTTCCCTTCTTTGTAAAATACCTTTGGGATGTAATGAGTCCCGCTAACCGGCAAAAGTTAGTGGAAAAAGCGGACATTGACAATTTGGATGAAATCACCACTAGATTAAACAATGATGTCAATTTACGAAACTGGTTCAGAAAAGAGATTGGATCTACATTGAGCCAGCAGGATTTATTTACCCTTAATGAAATTATTGCTCTACAGAATTTTTCATCTGGTGGTGAATATTCTTTTCTTAAATATGTGTATCCAGACATCCAAAACCTACAGGGCAAAGTACTGGATGCGGGGTGTGGTGCTGGTTTTGCAACACTAGTTATGAGTCAATATGCTTCGGTATATTCCATAGATGCTTGTAAGGCCAGACTAGAAAGGGCTATGGCCCTATCCAACATGATGAAAAAAGGTGAAAAGAAAATATTTCCCAAAGTTATCGACCTTATTGAGGAAGAACTAGGTGGCATCCAGGTAGAATGTGAATTCCCTTCTGCTGGTGAATTGTTGTCGGGAAAATCAAAGGAAGTCACTTTTGTGGAAGGCAGTATCGATGCACTCCCTTATCCGGACAGTTTTTTTGATGCCATTAACTGTCTGGATGTGCTGGAGCACACCTATTCTCCCGAGGCAATAGTGGAGCAATTCTCCCGGGTGCTTAAACCCGAAGGTCGAGTTTTTATTACTGCTCCGACCCGCTATGGTGAAGTGGAACAACACATACACGAAAGTATTGAAGGAACACTATTTCCTGCTATGTTACATATGCACCATTTTGATCCTCAATCCTTAACGGAAATGTTTGCTCGCCATGGTTTCAAGGAAGTGAAAATCACTCCTTTTGATTTTATGAGCTGGGCAGAGTTTATGGAAATCGCCGAACGTTCACCGGCCCGTGAATTAGCAGAGGAATTAAGGGCTCAACCCTTTGATCAAGTGGCTCTGCAACTGTTTGCTGTATATGAAAAGATTTAGTTATCTATGGTTACAGGGCAAAAGGTACTCGTTGACTTAGGACAGAATGATTTTCAATGGATCGTGCTACAATAAAGTGGTGAAAAGATATTTAAGAATGAGGTAGATATCGTGTCAAAGCCATTAACATTCGAGGAAGCCAAGGAAAAGTATTTCCAGACATTAGAACAGTATGTACCGGTTGTGTCGCGAGTTCATGGAGACAAGCATCCGGAATTTCATGAAGTTCATCACTTATTTGATACGATCAATGCTGTCTCTTATACACATCT
>DLUN01000244.1 GCA_003444615.1 Syntrophomonas sp. | reverse complement strand
AGCCCGTGGGTATTGTGTATGACTATGTGGGAATGCGCGTAGTAGACGGTCCGGTGGAGAAAGATGGCATTACCTGGTGGAAATTAGAGGGGCATGGTAAAAGCGGCTGGGCAGATGAAAGGTGCTTTACCGAATTTGAAGGGGAATGGGATCCCCGGGTTGAAGGTGCTATTGCCTGGGCCATAGAAAATATTGGAAGAACGGACTATGAGTACCGGTGCTTGGGTTTTGTCCAGGACGCGTACCGGAGCGGAGGGTTAACCCTTACCGGGAAACTTGCGGATACTGCCAAGAACACCGCGACAAATTTCAATGCCGCGGCAAACAGAGATAAAATTGTTCCCCGGGGTGCCGCCGTATTTTATGACTGGGAAGGAACCCTTGGGGGAACTACTCAAAACTGGGGCCATGTAGGTATAGCCCTGCAAACTGGGAATCAAGATGAAATAGATATCATTAACGCCTTGGACACGGTGTCTATTGACTCTGGAGCGTATTTTTCCTACTACGCAGACATGAACTATATTGGCTGGGCTTGGATCTTTAATAAAAATTAAGCGGTGGAACTGTACTTGCACTGGCAGGATGTATGTACATAAGACCCTGCGGGCTAATAAAAGCCTTCAGGGTCTTTTTTCTATATTGCATTAATTAAATGCTTAATGTGTCTTTAATGGCCTCCGCGCTCGATTTACCAGTATTTACAAGTTGAGAATATATTGCTACGCCCCTTTAGTGGCTGGCAATGACATAGATACGAAGATTTCGTGTTGGAGTAGGAATTGAGTAAAAAATAGCGGAAACTAAAGTTTCCGCTACGGATTCTACAGTTTTAGCGTTTATTATTGACCTTTGACTATTGATGTACTGACCAGTCAACTCCGCGGCGAAAAGCGGCCAGGTTTACTTCCAGGGCTTTGGGCGGTACTAATTTGCGGATGGCTTCTTCCACTTTTTCAGGTGGCAGGCCAATAACCTTGCTTAAAATACCTACCAGGACCACGTTGGCTGCTTTGACATTGCCGCATTCTATGGCGGTTTGTGTAGCATCGGCTACCGTGGTTTTGGGCTTAAGCTGGGAAATACGGTCAATAATATCTTCCGGGTATTTCACCTTGCCGCTCATTACCGGCAGAGGATCTACCCGTTCATCATTTATTATCACTATGCCGTCAGGCTTCAAATAGTCAAGCCAGCGGGCAGCTTCCAGTTTTTCAAAAGCCAGGAGCACGTCAGCCTGACCTTTTGGTATAGTAGGAGAATACACCTTTTCCCCATAGCGAACTTCTGACACCACGCTACCACCGCGTTGAGCCATGCCGTGCACTTCGGTAACTTTTACATCATATCCTAAATCTACAGCCACCTGGGCAATTATGCGGCTGGCTAACAAGGTACCCTGTCCCCCAACCCCGGTAATCAATACATTCATAATCTGGCTCATTGGCTAACCCTCCACAACCTTAATGGCATCAAACTTACATACCTGGACACACATACCGCAGGATACACAGGTATTAGGATTGATGGCTGCCTTTTTCTCATCATCGTTAAAGAAAATTCCGGTACACCCAATCCGAATACAGGCCTTACAGCCATTGCACAGCTCCTCGTCTACAAATAGAGTAGAAGTTATTGGAGTCGGATCTATTAATGCACAGGCACGTTTGGCAATTATTACTGATGGCTCACGTCGTTCTAGCTCTTCACGGATGGCTGCCTCTAGTTCATCTAATTTCAAGGGATCAACCACTCGAACATTATCTATCCCCACAGCCCTGACTAGAGCCTCAATATCCAGTTTTTTTGTGGGGCTCTTTTTAATGGTCACTCCAGTAGCAGGATGATCCTGATGTCCGGTCATGGCGGTAGTGTCGTTATCTAGAATAAGGACGGTGGATGTTCCCTGATTATATACCGTATCTATTAAAGGCGTGATGCCGGAATGTACAAAGGTGGAATCACCAATAACCGCCACCATCTTGGCAGCAAATTCCTCACCCCGGGCTTTTTCCATGCCCATAGCCATTCCAATGCTGGCGCCCATGCAAACACAGGCATCCATAGCTTCCAGGGGGCTGAGGGCTCCTAAAGTATAGCAGCCTATATCGCCCATGACTGTAACCCTCATTCTGCGTAAAGTGTAGAAAACACCGCGATGGGGGCAACCTGGGCACAGCAAAGGAGGCCGGGGCGGAATATCCAGTTGGCTGCTAGTTGCCGGCTCGGCTCCCGCCAAACGCTGGGCAATCATTTCTGGGCTATATTCCCCTAACAGGGTAAAAAGCTCTTTTCCTTCCACATCAATTCCCCAGGCTTTTATTTGCTGCTCAATGACCGGTTCCAGTTCTTCTACTACTACCAGACGCTCCACCTGGTCAGCAAAAGAAGTGATTAAATCTTTGGGCAGGGGGTTTACCAGCCCCAGTTTTAAGACTGACACATCGGGCAGGGCTTCCCGCACATACTGGTAGGCTACTCCACTGGTGATAATGCCTAGTCTGCGGTCTCCCCACTCGATACGGTTTAAGGGAGTGTTTTCCGCATACTCAGCCAGTTTTACCATGCGCTTTTCCACTTCTACATGACGCCCCCGGGCATACCCAGGCAGCATTACATATTTGGGGGCATCCTTTTTATATTCCTTTAATACTCTTTCTCCCGGTTCCCCTTCTTCTACCAGAGTCTGGGAGTGAGACAACCGAGTAGTAACCCGCAGCATAACGGGAGTATCAAATTCTTCGCTTATATCAAAAGCCAGGGAAGTAAAGTCCTTGGCTTCCTGACTATCGGATGGTTCAATAACGGGCAGCTTGGCAAATTGGCCATAACCCCGATTATCCTGTTCATTTTGGGATGAATGCATGCCCGGGTCATCGGCTGATACAATTACCAGACCGCCGTTGACTCCGGTATAGGCTACTGTATATAAAGGGTCAGCAGCTACATTAATCCCAACATGTTTCATAGCTACCAGGGTACGGGCTCCACCTATGGAAGCTCCTATCCCCACTTCCAAAGCTACCTTTTCATTAGGGGCCCATTCGGCATACACGTCCTGGTAACGGGCCATGTTGCTAACTATTTCAGTACTAGGTGTACCAGGATAAGCAGTAGCCACACTGGCTCCGGCTTCGTAGGCGCCTCTGGCAATAGCTTCATTACCAATCATCAGTCGTTTCATATCGAAAGTTCCTCCTCATCCCCACTACAACAGGAGACTATATTCAATGTAGATACACCATGAAAGGGTTGCATACCCAAGACTGATAATAACATATCAGATTAATGGCGTAAATGCAGGTTACTTGGTCAGTCCTGACCATTAACTATTATACCACTTCCATACCGCTTCACTAACTGCCCAAGCCATACCATATACTGGACTTAAGCTGCCCGAATTGCTGGGCAGGTGCTTTTTATCAGAGTGGGTTCCCACTATCCCGGTTATGGATATGTGACCTAGGGGGGGCAACCTTTTTGACATAGCTTTGCCAGGCAGCAAAGGTCCCTGACGAATCCGAATAACCCCCAAATCTTTCTCATTTCCTAGGGAAGCATCAATGGCAACCTCCATACGCGCCGGATATAACCGGTAAATACTGGGCAAACTGCTCACCAGATTCCGGGCATGAAGAGGATCTTGTAAAGTACCATAAACATTTAGATGGGGTATTTTATCTTTTAACAAAGAACCAGTAAGGGGTCCAAAACTATCTAAAATATGCCGGTCGGAACCAATGCATAAAAACAGTGGAGTACGGCTGGATTCAGACAATATCACATGCAGCCCATTAGCTAATCGTTCTATAATGCCCTCTTCTGTATAATGACCTTCAGCAATAATCATTAAGACAAACTCTCCAATACTGACTGCAAAGAATGTATGAAGCGGGTGTTTTCTTCCGCAGTTCCCACGGTAACCCGCAGGTAGGTAGGATATCCGAAAATATCTCCGGTGCGAACAATTACACCCAGCTGTAAAAGCCTTTGAAAAACCTGACGACAATCTTTACCGGTATCCAAGAAGATAAAATTAGCCTGGGTAGGAACGTATTTTAATCCCATGGCATCAAATTGCTGGTACAAATACTCCTTGCCTTGCCAGTTCAATTCTCTGCTAGCCTGGAGATGCTCACTATCATCCAGGGCGGCAAAGGCTGCTTTTTGAGCTAGAAGATTCACATTAAATGGTTCGGTTACGCGTTTTACAGCATCAGCTATTTCCACTGTTGTAAAGGCATATCCTATCCGCAAAGCTGCCAAACCATAAATTTTAGAAAAAGTGTGGCACACTACCACGTTTTTACCCTGCTGTAGATATTTGAGGCCACTAATAAAATCATTACTGTCTGCATATTCACTATAGGCCTCATCAAATACTACCAGAACGTGGTCGGGAATCTCTTCCATAAACCTATCTAACTGCTCTTGGGTAACAATGGTACCAGTGGGATTGTTGGGATTACAAATGAACAGTATTTTGGTTCGCTGAGTAATGGCCTCTAACATGGCTGGTAAATCAAGAGTAAAATCCCGCAGCGGCACACTTAGGCAAACTCCATCCATGACCGTGGCGCTAAACTGGTACTCGGAAAAAGTCGGTTGAGGTAATATAACCTCATCACCTGGATTTAAGAAGGTTTCGGCTATGAGTTTAAGAATTTCATCTGAGCCATTCCCTACCAATACAGTATCCACGGGCTGGTCGTATTTTTGAGATAGCTTTCTTTTTAGTTCATAGCAGTTGCTATCTGGATAGAAGTGAAGCTGATTAACTGCAGAGGCAACTGCTTTTTGGGCTAGGGGTGAAGGGCCCAGTGGGTTCTCATTGGAGGCTAGTTTTATAACGTTGTCCAGACCCAGTTCTCGTTTGACCTCTTCGATGGGTTTTCCTGGGAAATAGGGTTTTAAGTTAAAAATAGCGGATCTGGCTCTATTCTTAACAAAATCGTTCATTTACTATGATTTCCCTTCGTTAATGATAATTAAGAAACTTAAAAAACCTTAGCCTGTCATTGGCCCTTCGGTAGAGTGAGAGGCGGGGGTCACCAGCCCCTCCTCATCAAACCGTACGTGAGGTTTTCCCTCATACGGCTTTCCGATGTTCGTCATTCATGCGCATTCAACTAAGCCAGTTTT
>DLUN01000087.1 GCA_003444615.1 Syntrophomonas sp. | reverse complement strand
GCTTCGCGAACTTCCAGAGACAATGCCCCGGTAGGGCAAACCCCTAGGCAAACTCCAGCCCCATCACACAGTTCTTCTCTGATAACCTTGGCTTTGCCGTCTTCCAGCATTAAAGCCCCTTCGACGCAGGGGCTGATGCACAAGCCACAGCCATCACAGAGTTCTTCATCGATTTTTACAATTGTTCTCATTACCATTTCCATGCACCTCATTTTCTAGTGGTGAGTGCCTTCCACCACTTTTATGCCTTTGCTTTCGATCATAGCTTTAATTTCCTTAACATGAGGGCAAGCGGGATAATCTCCCTCCAGCATCATACACGAGGACAGGTGTACCACATCCACCCCATGTTTTTTCAGACTGGTCACTAGACGTGACACCCGTCTTCCCGGGCATCCCCCGCAGGTAGCAAACCCGATAATCTCGGTATTGTCACCATATTCCTTAAAATGACTGTGCCTTTTGTAAAACGCTTTGAAACAGGCCACGCCTGGACAGACTTCTGATACAGTCTCACAGCGAATCACGGCTATACGGGTTTTAGTCTTATCTTCCGGTTTGTCCTGAGCAAAAGCGATATGCTTTTGATGGCCCCGAGCTACGTCTTCTGCAGTTACCTGATTCCTTCCCTGAGAACGTACCTCTTTTTCCACCGCCCGTTTGGCCATGGAACGAACAAATGAAGGTACTCTTTCCAGGTAAGCTAATGCTTCTTCAGTCCACTCCACCAACCATCATCTCCCTGTTGTTTTTTATCATTAGCTGGCAGTGCTTTGCCGTATTTCTGACAGTTTCTTTTCCGAAAATGCCTGTCATTAATGTCTACTTGTGTGTCATTGCTGTGAAAATGCCTCTTACAGTTGTCATCATGGCAGTAGGTTAGCCATGAGCACCTTGGTGTAGGAGTCCGATATAGTCGGTGAAGATGGGCGGAGGTCGGGGAGGCGAGGGACAGGATGTCCCAAGAGGGCTACAAAACAGGATGTTTTGTTTAGCCCGGTACCCCCTGAGTCGCACATCAAGCCGTTAACTATATCGTGACGACGGAACAGGTGCGAATGGTGAACCTACTGGCTACCACACACCAGGAGTGCATAGCGCGTGGCGTCCCCATGTCGACGCTAACCACAGCTTTGCAGGAGTATTAGCCAGCTCGCTCCAAGACTCCTCGCCCGGCTAATACTCCCGCTTGAGCCGACCAGCAATGTTTTCATTCATTGTGCTGTGGGCTATTGTAAAATAGCCTTCAGATCTTGTTCAGCTGTAGTGATCGGTTTAATGCCGAAGTTCTCAACCAATACATTGAGTACACCCGGTGAAATAAAGGCCGGCAGCGTCGGACCCAGTCGGATGTCCTTGATCCCCAGGTGTAATAGGCTGAGCAGGATTGAAACTGCCTTCTGTTCGTACCAGGACAACACCAGTGATAGCGGCAGGTCGTTAACACTGCATTCGAAGGCATCAGCCAGAGCTAAGGCAATTTTCACCGCCGAAAAAGCGTCATTACACTGACCACAATCCAACAACCGGGGTATTTCTCCAATCTGCCCTAAATTATGGTCGAAGAACCTATACTTGCCGCACCCCAGAGTCAAAACTACCGTATCATTGGGAGCCTGGTCAACTATCTCCGTATAGTAACTGCGGCCTGGCTTGGCTCCATCACATCCTCCCACTAGGAGGAAGTGGCGAATGTCTCCCGACTTAACTGCTTCTATTACAGTATCGGCAATGCCGATGACAGTATGGTGTCCAAATCCTACCATAACTGACCCTGCTTCTACATCGTCCACGAATCCAGGCATAGCCATAGCTTTTTCGATGAGCCATTCCCACTGGCCATTAGGCAAATGGGTAACTCCTGGCCAGGCCACTGGTCCGGTAGTAAAAATATTTTCTTTGTAGGTTTCCTTGGGCTCCTGAATGCAGTTGGTAGTCATCAAAATCGGACCAGGAAACTCAGGAAACTCCCGGCGCTGATTTTGCCAGGCAGTTCCATAATGCCCCACGAGATGAGGATACTTTTTCAATTCTGGATAGCCATGAGCCGGAAGCATTTCTCCGTGGGTATATATATTAATTCCTGTTCCCTGAGTAGCTTCCAACAGTCCCTTTAAATCATGCAAATCATGTCCTGAAACTAGAATAGCCTTGCCCTTTTTATGTCCCAGGGGCACCGATGTGGGAACCGGATGACCATAGGCACCGGTATTGGCTGCATCCAGCAGTTCTATAGTGATGAGATTAATCTCCCCGCATTTTAGGACCATATCCAACCAGAAGTTCAGGTCTTTGCTGCGATCATTTATCACTGCCAGAGCCTCATGAGCAAAGGCATAAATACGTTCATCAGTTTTCCCCAGCACCTCAGCATGGTGAGCATATGCAGCCACACCTTTAAGTCCATGGACTAAGATCTCCTGCAAAGAGCGAATATCTTCCGGCTGGGTTAAATCCACCAAGTACCCAGCTCGTTCACCTTCTTCCACCAGCTCCTCAGTTGTCTGACCCGTTATCTTGAGGACCGGTTCATCCATTTTAGCACCAGCCTGCTGCAAATCATTTTGGTATTTTACTGCCTGGTGAATATAATCTTTCAAGCTCTCCGGATCGAAGTTAACATTGGTCAAAGTAGTAAACAAAGCCTCCATGGTAAACTGGTTGATTTCCTGACTGATTTCGATCCCTTGAGACCGAGCAGCCTGCGCATATTTACTCAATCCCTGCAAGCTGTGCAAAATCAGATCCTGCAAAGCAGCTGCACCCGGCTTTTTCCCGCAAACTCCGACTACGGTACAGGCCAATCCTTTCGATGTTTGTTCACACTGGTTACAATACATGTACGTATCCTCCTCCTGTCTCTTATACACATCT
>DLUN01000028.1 GCA_003444615.1 Syntrophomonas sp. | reverse complement strand
GAAGCTTCATCCAAGCTGGCTAGCGGGGAATTGAAATATGCGGTACTCAATGAACCCAATTCTAGTATGGCCACTCTCAACGCTCGTAAAGGCGGGGTTGAATTAAACCGGGTTTTAGATCTGCAGAAGGAGTGGCAGCAACTGACCGGCCAGGAAACAGCCCGCATCCCCCAAGCGGGGTTTGTGGTGGTAAATAGCAGCCAATTGGATAAAGGTGTGGTAGAGAAGTTCCAACAGAACCTCACCGATGCTGTCAAATGGATTAATGATAATCCGGAAGAAGCAGGGTCTCTGGTTGAAAAGCATTTTGACTGGATGAAAGCCCCAGCAGTACAGCAGTCTTTACAATTCGCCCGTTTAGAGCTGGTTCCAGCGGCTGACTGCCAGAAAGAAATTGAAGCCTTCTATACAGAATTAAGCAAGACTGCTCCAGCCGAGGCCTTGGGAGGGAAGCTACCCGATGCAGGCTTCTATTTCCAGCCCTAGAAAGGACATAGCTTATAGACTCCTGGGGACGGTTCTCATAATCCTATTCTGGCAGCTTCTGTCAATGCGTTATCTAAGCGTACTGGTTCCCTCCCCTGCTGAGACTCTGACCGCACTTAAACAGATGCTGCTCAGCGGGGAGATAACCAGCAACCTGCGCATCTCCTTTGAAAGACAGATCACCGGATTACTGCTGGGGGTGGCCGTAGGAACAGCCACCGGATTAATGGCTGGAATCAGACGCCCTATTGAACTGATTATGAGTCCCCTGGTCAATTCATTAATCACCATTCCAGCAATTATATTTGTAGTTATGGCCATGGTCTGGTTTGGCATGGGCACCGTTATGGCAGTCTTTTTAGTGTCCTTGCTGGTGTTCCCGATTATGCACATTAACGTTGTAGAAGGCTTTAAATCTATTGATTCCAATTACCTGCAAATGGCTCGGGTTTACCGGGTGCCATTTAAAATACGACTGCAAAAAATCTTTTTACCCGGTATCCTGCATTCATTTTTGGCCGGGATTTCTTTAAGTGTGGCCACATCCATAAGATTGACTATTATGGCAGAATTATTAGGCGCTCAGGATGGAATGGGGCAGCGCATCGCCATTTCCCGGGCTTATCTGCAGACTGATCAGCTGTTTGCCTGGGTGCTGGTGTTGATCTTTATTGTATTCGCCTTGGATTGGCTGTTAATACGGCCCGTAAATAGGATGGCCAATCGATGGAAGGCACCTTAATTGACATGCGTATATTATACGCAGCTGGATAAGGAGGATTTTATGTCTGATAATAGTTTTGTATTGCAGCCAATTGGAGTAGTCCATGCTGATGTGGATGACCCGATGGATATGCCTATCGGCGGAAGACTGGCGGAGATAGAGGTGTTCCCCCAGTATCAGCCTGCTCTAACCCGTATTGAGGAGAATTCCCATATTTGGCTGCTGCTGTGGTTTCACCTGGCTGATCGGAAGATTTTGACTACCCGCCCAATTAAGGTTAATCCAGATCTTCCTGAGTTTGGAGTGTTTGCTCTGCGGGCCTTTAACCGCCCCAATCCTATTGCTATGACCAGGGTAAAGCTGGAAAAGCGGGAACAAAACCGTCTCTGGGTCAGCGGTCTGGATGCCGTTAATGGCACTCCCGTTCTGGATATCAAACCATATTATGAACATGACCGGGTATTTTCCCCGCGCACTCCTTATATTAGACCCCGGGAACGGCGCATGCTCATGGAGCAGTTTTTTCGTCATGCCGTAACTCAGCATCAGGAAGAATGTTCCGACCTGTACCTGGCAGTGCGCATGGCTGTAATAGCCGATGAAACTTTAGGCCAGCTAACCAGAGATGAAATTATAGTCGATGTACATGGTTCCCGCTGTTTGGCCGACGCCATACAGGGTATTACCAATGCACGTTTGGCTAATCCGGCTCGGCTGAGTTTTACCGAAGTTGATTCCTCACATCCCCAGGTTCGGTGGTCAAAAGGAGAACAATCCCTTACCTTAATCGGCAAACGCTCTCTAAATCAACAGGAGTTCTGGAACCTGGACGACCAGGAAATAATTGAGGTACAGGATTAGATAAAAGGGAGGTATCAATATGATCACCCATGAGGATTGGGAAGCAACTGTGAAATTTCATGGCCATATATGTCCGGGAATAGTCGTAGGTCATCGCGCCTGCTGGTATGCCCGCCAACTCTTGAACCTCAGCAGTCCTTCCCTGGCACCCGAATATGTGGTAGTGGCTGAAAATGATTTGTGCGGTGTGGATGCTGTGCAGGTTAATACCGGATGTACGGTGGGCAATGATGGTCTGATTATTGATCTGCAGGGAAAACAGGCTTTCAGCTTTATTCACAAGAAAACTGGCAAGGGAGTGCGTATTGTGCTGGAAGCTCCCCTTTGGGACTCCAATCATCCTATTGAACTGCACCACAAGGTAAAGTTGGGAACTGCTTCCCCAGAAGAGGCCCAGGAGTTTTTCCGCCTGCGCAATCAGCGCGGCGAAGAATTGCTAAAACTCACTGATGAAGAACTATTTAAAGTAGAAGAAATAGACCGCAAGATTCCAGGCAAACCCAGGCTTCACCCCGTATTCCGCTGCAGCCGCTGCGATGAACAGGTTATGCAGCCCTGGGCCAAAGAACAGGACGGGGAAATTCTTTGCCCCCGTTGTGGTAGATAGATACCTGTTAAAAGGGGGGACATGATAATGAAAATTAGCGCGCGCAATATCCTAAAAGGTAAGATAGTCAGCATGGTGTCAGGTACTGTAAATACCGAAGTGCAATTAGAATTACCGGGCGGGGATATTATTGTCTCAGTTCTCACCAAGGAAGCCGCTCAGAAGCTGGAACTGGAGGTAGGGAAAACTGCCTACGCAGTCATCGATGCCTATAACGTCCTTATGGGGGTAGACTAATAATAGTGACACTTGACACTTCCCGTGATACTTGGAGGTGGTTGTGTTTGTTGCATACGGTAAAGTTGCAGACCGAAAGACATGAACAGATGGTAGACATTACCCATCAGATTGAAAGTCTTATCACCCAGGAGCAGGTCCAAGACGGCATAGCTTTGATTTACTGTCCCCATACTACTGCGGCTATAACCATTAATGAAAACGCTGATCCCTATGTGGTACACGATATTATGATGCGCCTGGAAGAGATGTACCCCTGGAATCATCCCCGGGATCGCCATGGCGAAGGCAATTCGGCTGCTCATCTGAAAGCCAGCACCCTGGGTGCTTCCGAGCTTATTCCTAT
>DLUN01000059.1:861-4094 GCA_003444615.1 Syntrophomonas sp. | reverse complement strand
AGATGTGTATAAGAGACAGCTCTTCTACCTGTTCTTCGATTGGACTGCCCTCAACATGTTCAAACTTGCTTATGTGCATCATTTCCTGTCCTCCTCAGCCATTCCTGCACCTCATTAATAGCCTTTTTATGTGTCCGGGGCTCTCTTACGCCACCTGTAGGCTGCCCCACAGCAGTTCATCAATAAAATCGTCTATTATGTTCATTGTCCTTTGCTCTAGACTTAATCAATATTATAGCTTTATTGGAGGGGGATTGTATAGGACAGCCTGTAACGTGTTTAAGCCGCTCTGAACTAACAGTATCCTAGATGACCTGTTGGAGCATTTCATTAACTATGGTCCAGTTTTCCCGCAGGGCTTCGTTGCCCATCAAGGTGCCTATATGGCCGCCGCTGGTCATAATTTCAATAATATCTTCTGGAGGGGTACTGATTAAGTCGCGCATAGCAAACAGCTGGGGTGCGGGGGTAATATGATCTTTCTCACCGGCCATGAGAATAACCGGGCACCTGATCTTACCCAGATCCACTGATCGGCCGTTCAGGCGGATATAGCCTGGCTTGGTTAGGCCGTTGTTTTTGAAGATTTTTTCTACGATTTCTAAGTAGAAGCGTCCTGGTAAATCCTGAGTATATTCATACCAGTTTTCAAAACGAATAAACCGCTCTATGCCGGCTTCATCCCCTTCTTTAAGCATGTCCCATAGCCGCTTGTACTTGAGGACATAGTGCTCCTCGGGCTGCATATTCTTAAATCCCTGTAATATATATTTTCCCCGCATTACTCCCAGCCCGGTAGCCACCAGGTACCGGAAAAAGGCCATGGGCAGCTTGGCATAATCCACCATTTGGGAAGGAGCGGCATTGACATCGATGGGGGCAGCGGCCACTACCAAGCTGGCTATTTTCTCGGGGAACAAAGCAGTATATATGGCTGCCTGCCATCCTCCCTGGCATTCTCCCACTATATGAATGCGATACAAACCGGTACGACGGCGTATTTCCTCCACAGCTTCATCGGTCAAGCGTATATAATCATCTATGCCTAAGTCTTTATATTCACTGGTGGCTGACAACCACTCGGTAACATAAACGTCAAATCCATAGCGATGAAATACTCGTACCAAGCTTTGATCGATAGAGTAATCGGCAATGTTGGCGTGATGGCCAGCCTGGGGAGGCAGGATCAACACCGGCCGCTCACTATCAGAAATATTGGGATTATTAAAATGCCTTAGCCGCAGTGTTTGGTGCTCCAATATTATATGGTTCGGGGTGGACCAGTAAGCATAAGGATGTTGTAACTGCGCCAGTATGGAGTAATAACGATGAGCCAACTTAATGTCATTAATGGTTTGCATTATTTCATTCCCTTCTCCCTCAATTTACCCTACAGGTGAGCCACAATGGTTTATCTGCTAAACTATTCTAAAAGAAGCCAAAGGCGGTGACACCATGCCCGAATATGGCAGGCCTGAGTTGCTATACAGCTTGCGGGTCTTTGCTGCCGACAGCAGCAGTCATTGGCAAAAGACGGAACTGTGCTTGCTTCCTGCTCTTAGCAAAGTTAAAGAGCCTTTTTGTGAAGTAAATACGCACATAGATCCTTATTTAGTTCAACACTTTGGCAGCGACACTCCACCAGCCAGCCATTACCTGCTGCACTCAGCACCTGGGTGGGATAGCAACTTCCGCCCGGTTCCCGTTCTTTTGGTACATGGCGCGGGACTGGACGCCACCTCTTATACTAACCTGTGGAACATGGGTCATGTGGGCCTGCAGCAGCAGTTAGTGGAGCTGGGCTACCGGGTCTTTGCCATAACTTTTTCTCATCCCCATGGTGACAACTATATCCAGGCTCAGCAACTGGCTGATGCTGTTCAACAAGTCTGTTCCCGCTGTGGTGTCCAACAGGTAGACTTGGTTGCTCACAGCAAAGGGGGCATTGCCGCTCGTATTTACTTGTCCAGCCTGATATCCCCTGCTTTCCGCGGTGATGTCCGGCGGGTGATTATGTTGGGAGTTCCCAACCTGGGCAATGACTTCGCTTTCCGTTTTCCCAGTGTATCCTATATGATCTACCTGGCTGGCGGCAATGGGGTAATTCCCTGGGATCGCTTATACTACTGGGGCAGCCCCATCGATGTGACCCTTCGTTCTATTTACGCGGGAGGCGCCTTCCCCGGTCAAAGTCAAATTCTCTACCGCTGGGATGAGCAAATTGCCTTGGATATTACCCAGCAGGATTGGTGGACCACTTATTACGGAGGGGAAGGCTTTATGAGCCACTCCCGCGGTATCGAGGCCGCTTTGGCGGACGGCGGGTATCTCATCGAACGCCTGGAAAAACAGGGGCTGGAACCGGATATTGAACTGTCCGTCCTGGCTGGTACCAGTTGTCTGTTCGGTATGATTCCGCTGTCGGGCGGAGCGGATAGTGATGGTGTTGTATTTTTGGACAGCGTCTTTAATACCGGAGCCATGGTAAAACGGGGGGCCCGTTTGCAAGGGAAACAAACCCTGCCCCTGAATCATATCGAACTGTTATACCATCCCCAAGCCGCTGGCTGGGTTCACCGGCAATTAAGCAGAGGTTCCTAAGAGCGTTGGGCCAGCCATTGGGAAATCACGGGATAAACATTGTTTTTGGCATAGTTGCCGAACACCAGCCCGCCATGTCCTACGGGAAAGACCTCAAATGTTTTGTCCTGGGAACTGCTGTGTTTAATAATGCCCTCGGTTTGATGGGGCAAAACCAAATGGTCTTTTTCCCCAGCCAGCACTAATAGTGAAGCAGTTATGCTGTTCATATCCACAACCTGTCCCTTGATACGCAATTGACCTTTCATCAGCTTGTTTTCCTGGTAGAAGTCTTTGATCCACTGCCGGTAAGCATTTCCCGGAAAGTTGACATTATCATTGACCCATTTGTTCAGGGCTTTCCAGGCTTCAATGGGAGTTCCTTCATCTATGGATTTCCACAGGCGGGTATAAGTTCCCCAGAAATTCCGCACCGGTCGGAGCATTTTTACTCCCGTATCAATAAAATGTTTCGGAACTAATTGAAAGGTATCCGCTACCTTATCAGGGTCAAACTCGGGTGCTTTTAGCCAAATGCTGGACAAACCCGCATCTTCAAAATCAATAGGCGCTGCCAGGTAGAGGATATTGCGAATTTTGGGTGTATCAAAAAGGGCGGCATATATGGTGGTTATGGTACCACCCATACAGTA
>DLUN01000059.1:0-630 GCA_003444615.1 Syntrophomonas sp. | reverse complement strand
CTCAAATGGCGATCCTCCCACTGGAACTCTCCCCAATCCAATAAATAAACATCGAAACCCTGATTTACCATGTGCTCAATCAGGCTCATGCCGGGAATAAGATCCAGGATGTAAGGCTTATTTATTAAGGCATAAATAAATAGAATTGGAGTCTGGTATTGTATTCCCTCCGGCGCAATATACCGGTATAAACGAGCTTTGTTTTTGCGCCACACAATATCCTTGGGAGTCATGCCAGTCTGGGGCTGGGGATCATAGGCTAAAATTTGCGCCCAGCGGCGAGTACTCTCCATCAGCCGCTCCATATTCTTTTGTAATTGGGAGCCTACTTCTTCAGGAGAACCATGCAGCAACTCTATTTTTTTCATGTAGCAGTGCCCTCCCTTTCCAGCAAATTTCCAACCAGCCTTATTCCTACTAATTCCGTAACGGTTTTCTCCCCGAAGCCTAGCGGGCTCATTTTCAGCTCCCGGTAAGTATGTTCAATCATGTCTTGTCCTCCCTTCGCTTTCCTTCAGAATTATTTTCCTGGTCGGTCTTGGGGGAGGTTTTGGCCTGGGCGGCTGATAACCTGTCTCTTATACACATCTGACGGTTCCGACGGAGAGGCGAGTGTAGATCTCGGTGGAC
>DLUN01000043.1:4115-20614 GCA_003444615.1 Syntrophomonas sp. | reverse complement strand
CTTAACTGAACGCATAAATTATCTCAATGAACATCTGAAGCAAAACAAAAAAGATTTCCACTCCCGCCGGGGGCTGTTAAAGATGGTTGGACAGAGGCGTTCCCTTCTTGACTATTTGAAGAAGAAGGACTTCGAACGCTATCGGAGCATCGTAACTAAACTTGGGTTACGCAGGTAAAGAGCGGCTTTCCGCTCTTTAACTTTATTCATTTAGAAAGGAGGAATAACTTATTATTCACAAGTATCAAACAGAAGTAGCTGGCCGCCCGCTGGTTATAGAGGTGGGACAGGTTGCTAAGCAGGCTAATGGAGCAGCTGTGGTAAGATATGGAGACACTGTGGTTTTAGTCACTGCCACCGCCTCCAAAGAACCCCGTGAAGGTATCGACTTCTTTCCGCTAACGGTTGACTATGAAGAAAAACAATATGCTGCTGGAAAAATACCAGGAGGATTCATCAAGCGGGAAGGAAGAGCTACTGAACTAGCTACCTTGTCTGCCCGATTGATAGATCGCCCTATTCGTCCGCTGTTTCCTGATGGTTTTCGCAACGATGTTCATATAGTAGCCACAGTCCTGTCAGTGGAAAAAGACAATCCACCTGATGTAACTGCTATGATTGGGGCTTCAATAGCAATCAATATCTCCAACATACCCTTTGAGGGGCCTATTGCTGGAGTAGTGGTAGGCATGGTGGACGGACAGTTAGTTATTAATCCAACTGTCGAAGAGACCCGTAAAAGCGATATGCACATTACGGTAGCTGGAACCCGCGATGCCATAATGATGGTAGAAGGCAGTGCCAACGAAATACCTGAAGAACAGGTTTTGAATGCGATTTTCTTTGCCCATGAAGAAATCAAACGGTTATGTACTTTTCAGGAAACTATCATCGAGGAACTAAAAGTTCCCAAATTCGAAGTAAAAACCTTTGGTGTTAATGAAGCTATTGAGGAAGAAGTGCGTACTTATGCCACCCCTATCCTCGATAAAGCAGTTCGTAACCCGGATAAAAAGTTACGGGAAGCCTCTATGGATCAAGCTAAAGACTCCATTATAGAGCACTTCACAGAATTGTATCCAGACCATATTGGCGAAATTGACGCTCTACTGGACGATATATTAAAAGACATTGTACGCAGCATGCTGATTGATGATGGGGAACGTGTTGACGGTCGGGAATTAGATGAAATTAGGCAGGTAACCTGTGAGGTGGGCTTTCTCCCTCGCCCCCATGGTTCAGCTTTATTTACTCGGGGACAAACTCAGGTATTGTCGGTTACAACCTTAGGAGCCGCCAGTGAAGAGCAAATCTTAGATGGTCTTGGCATTGAAGAATCTAAACGCTATATTCACCATTACAATTTCCCGCCCTACAGCGTAGGCGAAGTACGTCCCATGCGCGGGCCTGGGCGCAGAGAAATCGGTCATGGGGCTCTGGCCGAACGGGCCTTGCTGGCAGTTCTGCCCAGCGAAGAAGAGTTCCCTTATACTATTAGAGTGGTGTCAGAAGTATTGGAGTCTAACGGTTCCAGTTCCATGGCCAGTGTATGTGGAAGTTCCTTGTCCCTTATGCATGCCGGTGTACCCATTAAACGGCATGTAGCTGGAGTTGCCATGGGTTTGGTTAAACGTGAGGATAAGTTCGCTGTTATAACTGATATCCAAGGAATTGAAGATGCCCTGGGAGATATGGATTTCAAGTTAGCTGGTACTGAAGTTGGTGTTACCGCCATCCAAATGGATATCAAAATTACCGGGGTTAATAAGGAAATAGTCGCTACTGCCCTGGAGAAAGCCCGAAAAGGACGCATGTTTATTATGGGCAAAATGATGGAGGTAATTGATAAGCCTAGTGGTGAGCTTTCACCTTATGCTCCACGGCTGACTCGCATGACAGTACCGGTTGACAAAATACGGGAGATAATAGGTCCCGGCGGCAAAACCATCCACAAAATAGTAGATGAAACCGGCTGTAAGATTGATATCGAAGATGATGGCACCCTATTTATTATGGCCACTGACGAAGAAGCTGCTAAAAAAGCCAAATTCTACATTGATTCCATTATAGCCGAAGTTGAAGTGGGTAAAACCTATACAGGCACAGTGAAAAGGATAATGGACTTCGGTGCCTTTGTGGAGATCATTCCTGGTGTTCTTGGTACACAAGGTAAGGAAGGCTTGGTCCACATATCACAGTTGGCTGAGGAAAGAGTAAACAAAGTAACCGATGTAGTCAACATCGGTGATCAGATTCAAGTTAAAGTTACCGAAATTGATAAACAAGGACGGGTGAACCTTTCTCGCAAAGCTGTTCTCAAACAGGCGAAGCGCAACTAGTTGGGCGATTAAACTGTCCTACAAATCGGCCAAGTAAACCGAGTTGTCTCGGTTTATTTGTGTTTTCTGGGAACTTTTATCTTTGGGAAAACCGCATAGATAGGTTTATCCTGGAATATTATTTAGAGAATATTTGACAACAGGGGTGGGCAACATTTTTTAAGAATAAGTTCTATTATATCCGCGTTAACAGCCGGTACTTGTTAATGATCACATTTTTTATAAGTCTATCGATGCTCAGTGTCTGGCTAGATAGTTTTATTAGAGATATTTACGGTGTAAAACCTGGCGTAAAACTGGAAGGTCAAGACATTAGCGGTTTGTTAAGAGAGGAAGTAAGAGGCTTGGTTATGGAAATGGCCATGCAAGAGTGGCTTCTTCCTCAAGAACCGGAAATAGACAAAAAGACCGGCCGTATTATTCCGGAAAAGCCTGGGATAATAGTGGATGTTCAAAGCACTATAAATAATGTTATGCAGGCTCAAGCTAACCAGTCAGTAGCATTGGTTAGAAACAGCATTCCCAGTAAATATAGAAGTGAGGATCTAGAGAAGCTTTCCACCATCGGTTCATATTCTACCAGTATCTATGGGACTCAACAGAGGTCATCCAACATAGCGCTGGCAGCAACAGCACTTGATAACACGGTAGTCTGGCCGGATCAAGTGTTTTCATTTAATGAGATAGTAGGCCCAAGAACTCCAGAACGCGGGTATTTGCCGGCACCAGTAATATTAATGGGGGCTAACAATTATGATTATGGAGGAGGGGTGTGCCAGGTCTCCAGTACCGTTTATAATGCCGCATTAGCGGCTGAGTTAGAAATTATAGAAAGGCATCCACACAGCAAGCCAGTACATTATGTACCTGCAAATCGGGATGCCGCTGTAGCCTATGGGGGTTACGATCTGCGCATCCGTAATCATACGGGCAGTCCGATAATTATCAAGTCACACGTAAGTGAGGGCAGAGTATGGGTTTCCATACTGGGGGAGGAAAAAGAGGCATGAGAATATATTACTTTTCCAAGCGCGGTCTGATGAGTGCTGCATTTATTGCAGTACTCCTAGCGGGTTTCTTAGGTTTTTCTTTCATGTATTATAACGATATCAGTATTGCCACCCACATGGCTGAACCAATATACCAGGGCAATACTGGCCAAAAAAATGTAGCTATTACCGTAAACGTTGATTGGGGGGAAGAATATATCCCTCAGATGTTAGCAGAATTCAAAAAACACGAGGCGTTGGCCACTTTTTATGTTACAGGCACTTGGGCTGAAAAGAACCAGGATCTCTTAAAAGAGATGGTACAGGAGGGGCATAGTATTCAAAATCATGGCTACCAACATTTGCATTTCAATACTTTAACCCGGGATCAAATGGCTACGCAGATAAAAAAGGGTGAACAGGCTATCCAAAAAATAACCGGGCGTAAAACTACCTTTTTCACACCACCTTATGGTGAGCAGAACAGACAGCTTATGGCTGTTATCTCCGAACTAGATTATCATCTTACCATGTGGAGTGTTGACACGATTGACTGGCAAAGACCGGAGCCAAAGACTATTGTAAAAAGAGTAATTAATAAAGTTCATAATGATGCCATAATACTTATGCATCCTACCGAGCCCACTGCCAAAGCCCTACCTGACATGCTTACCCAGCTAAAACAAGATGGCTATAAAATGATTACTGTGGAAAAGATAGTAATTATGAAGGATGTAAAAATAAAAGGTGATACTCAAACTACTTAAAACTCTAATGATAATTGTTTTTCTCCAGTTAGGAGTGGGGCTATGCTCGCCAGTTATAGCAGCTCCTTATATGTCCAGCAGTTACTACGGGCTTATGGATGGTGAAAATGGTCAGCTGATCTTAAGCCGTAATGCCAATGAACCCCGTCCCGTAGCCAGTACAACTAAGATATTGACCGCCATAGTAGTTCTTGATTACGCTGACTTAAGTGAAGTAGCCACAGTAAGCGAAAAGGCTGCTCATACTCCTCAATATGCTATTGGTCTCAAAGCTGGACAAAAGCTGGAAATAAGGGAATTGCTTAAAGCCTCCTTAGTAAAATCAGCCAATGATGCTGCGGTGGTACTGGCCGAACATGTGGCAGGAGACGAGAGGTTTTTTGCTCATCTTATGAATAAAAAGGCTTTTTTGCTGGGGGCTAGCCAAACCCATTTTGAAAATTCGTCGGGACTGCCCTCTCGGGATCATCTTAGCACCGTTTATGATTTAGCTTTACTGGGCAGATATGCTTTAACCATTCCGGAGATTGCCGAGCTGGTAAAATCCCGGCAAATAGAATTTAGACATCCCAGTTACCGGGAACCATTAATATTAAATAACACCAATACTTTATTGGAATCTTACCCAGGCGCCAATGGGATCAAAACCGGTACTACCAATGCTGCCGGCAAGTGTTTAGTAGCCTCTGCCCAGCGAAACGGTCGCCAGTTAATAGCCGTTACTCTCCATGCGGCGAACCGGCAAGCAGACTGTGCCCGTTTACTAGATTATGGATTCCATGAAACTCGACAGATTACAATACTGGCGAAAGAGGAAACTTTCAAGGAGATTCCTTCTCATGGGGGCCAATTGATCCCGATAGTCCCAGAGCGTGATGTAGTGTTGTGGATAGGTGAAGGAACACCCAATATAGAAAAACGCGTTTACATGGATTATCAAATTAAAATACCAGTGAAAAAAGGAACCCGGGTAGGAAGTGTCAGTATTTTTGCTGATAACAAACATGTGGAGAGTGTGCCGCTTTTAGTAGGTGCAGATATTAACAGTCATGAAAACAAGATAGAAAACTGGTTGAGGAATTTTCTGAGCAGATTAAAGGAATCTTAAGCCCGAAACCGAAGTATGTTACTAGCTGTCGAGTTGGAGGTTGCAAATGATTAAGAGTTGGATATTGCCTAATAAAGCCAGGCTGGTGGTTGAGGAGATTCCTTATCTGAAATCGGCTGCCGTAGGAATTTTCATCAAAGTAGGTTCTCGCCATGAACCACCAGAGCTGTCTGGTGGGAGTCATTTCATTGAACACATGTTATTTAAGGGTACCCATCGGCGCAGTGCTAGGGAAATAGCTGAGAGTTTTGAAGGGATTGGCGGCCAGTTAAACGCCTACACTTCCAAAGAGTACACTTGTGTATATGCTCGTACCCTGGATGAGAACCTGCAAGATGGGATGGACATTCTCTTCGATATGATTTTCAATTCAGCTTTTAATGAAAAAGATTTTGAAACCGAAAAAGGGGTAGTAATCGAAGAAATTAATATGTATGAAGACACTCCCGACGATTTGATTCATGATGTGTTTGCCCAAAAAATATGGCAGGGGCATTCCATGGGCTCACCTATTCTGGGTACATTGGAAACAGTATCACAGTTTAAACGGGAACAAGTTTATGACTTTTACCGCTCTAGCTATGTACCCGCTAATATGGTGATTGCGGTAGCTGGCAATGTGGACAGTCAGCAAATAAGAGACTTGGTAGAATCTCATCTTGAGAGAGTAACTTTTAGGGAAACAGACTTTTCTACTAAGCCACCTCAACAATTAACCCGCTTTACCAATATGGTGGTCAAGGATACGGAACAGGTGCAGATATGTTTGGGAGTTCCAGGGATATCCTATTTTGATGAGCGGCGTTTTACCCAAAACATTATGAATTCAATTTTAGGCGGTGGACTTAGCTCTCGATTATTTCAGGCTTTGCGAGAGGAGCGGGGACTAGCTTACTCAGTGTATTCTTCGCCCGCCAATTATTCCGATACGGGTGCTTATTCTATATATGTTGGTACAGGCCCAGGCAAGCTAAGCAGCTTTTTTGAAGCTCTTTACTCCGAATTGGACCGGTTCCTACGCGAAGGAGTAACCGATGAAGAAGTTCATCGTACACAGCGTTTAATAAAATCCAGCATTTACATGGGGTTAGAAAGTGTTATGAACCGCATGAGTCGGTTGGGAAAAGCATTGCTTATGTATGACCGGTTGGTGCCAGTAGAAGAAGTTATAGAGCGAATTATGGCTGTCAACCGTGAGCAGGTTAACCAATTTGCAGCGGAAATCTTATCTTGGGACTCTTTTTCTCTGGCAGCTATAGGTACTGAAGAAGCTTTGGCCAATGTGGAAAATGAGTTTAAGAACTGGTGGAGTTAATAGAATATGAGAATTAAGCTTAAACGGTTGCACTCCTTTGATTTACCTTTACCCAGTTATATGACGCCAGGATCATCGGGGGTGGATTTGTATGCTGCCCATCAAGAGGATATATGCCTCAAACCGGGAGAGAGGCATCTAATTCCTACCGGTTTAGCTATCGCCTTACCGACGGGGTGGGAGGCGCAGATACGTCCTCGCAGTGGACTAGCTCTCAAGCATGGGATCACTGTACTAAACACTCCCGGTACCATAGATGCTGACTACCGGGGAGAAATAAAAGTACTGGTAATAAACTTAGGGGACAAAGAGTATATTTTGAAAAGGGGTGAACGAATAGCCCAAATGGTCTTTGCCCCTGTCCAACAAGCCCAACTGGTGGAAGTAGAAAACCTGGATGAAACTGGGCGAGGAGACGGTGGGTTTGGCCATACCGGCGTATAGGAGGGACAACAGTGCGACTTAATGAACTGGTAGGTAAAGAGATGGTGAATATTTTTGATGGCATGCGTATGGGGACGGTAGGGGAATCAGATATGCTGGTGAATCAAGAGACCGGTGATATTGTGTCCATTATTCTTCCTAACCGCGGTAACGCTTTTACTTTTTGGGCTGATCGCCAGAAGTTGGTGATACCTTGGGATGCGGTTAAAAAAATTGGCCGTGAGGTTATAGTGGTGGATTTGGATAATACTCATATGCGCATGAAGAATCATACTATATAAATTGTAATTAGAGTAAAGCCCACAGGCTTTTTTCTTTTTATAGGTATGAAACAAGTTGCTCAGTGGCAAAGCTAAGGCTTAAAGGGGGTGAATACATGGCCAAACTAGACAACAATGGTACAGGACGTTGGCCTCCCTGGAGCCGAATTCAATCATTAAATGAGATGACTGAGGAAGCAGGCGTGGATTTTGATGAGTTTATCGAATCTATTAAAAACCAGGCCAGTATATCCGAAATGGCTGAGCAGTTTCAAGTCAGTGAAGGGACTATCGAAAAGCTGCAGGATCACTTTTTTCGTTATGGCATAGGTTCAGTTCAAGGAGGCGATTAGCCTCTTTTTTTATTTCTGTCTACTATAAACCTTGAAAAATAGCTGTCGATAAGTTAATATTACTTAAATTTCACAAAGGAGGCCGTTATTAGATGGATAAGATTAGTAAAGAAGGTCTCACCTTTGATGATGTGTTGCTTGTTCCAGGACCATCAGATATTCTGCCTCGTGACATTGATGTATCTACGCACTTAACCCGTAATCTTCGTTTAGAAGTGCCTATTATGAGTGCGGGTATGGATACCGTTACTGAGACCCGTATGGCTATTGCTATTGCTCGTGAGGGTGGTATAGGAGTAATTCATAAGAATATGCCTATCGAAGAGCAGGCGAAAATGGTAGATCAGGTTAAAAGATCCGAGCATGGAGTAATTACTGATCCCTTCTACCTGTCCCCAGATAACACCATACAAGAAGCCATGAATATTATGGAGCATTACCGCATTTCCGGAGTTCCGATAACTGATGGATTAAAACTGGTAGGTATCATAACTAATCGAGACATACGTTTTGAAACCGATTTTAGTCAACCCATTGCCAATGTTATGACCAGTGAAAAATTGGTGACCGCCCCAGTAGGAACCACCGTGGAAGAGGCTATGGAAATACTGCGGCGCCATAAAATCGAGAAATTGCCTCTTGTAGATGATAATTATAACTTGATGGGTTTAATCACTATTAAAGACATCGAGAAAAGCCGCAAATATCCTCATTCAGCTAAGGACGAGAAAGGTCGCTTATTAGCCGCAGCGGCCGTAGGAACGGCTAAAGATACTATGGAGCGCGTGGATGCCTTAAAAAAAGCCGGAGTCGATGTGCTAGTAGTGGACACCGCTCATGGTCATTCAAAAAACGTTATCGAGATGGTATCGCTTATAAAACGCCGTTATCCGGAACTAGAAGTTATCGCCGGCAATGTAGCCACAGGCGAAGCTACCGAAGATCTTATCAAAGCTGGGGCTGATGCGGTTAAAGTGGGCATAGGGCCGGGTTCAATATGTACGACAAGGGTAGTAGCTGGAATCGGCGTACCCCAGATTACAGCGGTAATGGATTGTGCTGCTGTGGCTAGTAGATATGGGGTTCCCATTATCGCCGATGGAGGAATAAAATATTCTGGAGACATAGCTAAAGCTATTGCCGCTGGAGCTGATGTAGTGATGCTAGGCAATCTTTTGGCAGGAACCGACGAAAGCCCTGGGGAAACCGTTATTCTTCAGGGAAGAAGTTATAAGGTGTACCGAGGTATGGGTTCCCTGGGAGCTATGGTAGAAGGTAGCAGTGACCGGTATTTCCAAGAAGATGCTGCTAAACTGGTTCCCGAAGGAATCGAAGGGCGGGTTCCCTATAAAGGTTATGTATCCGAAACCATTTTTCAGCTAGTGGGAGGACTCCGGTCAGGTATGGGTTACTGTGGGGTAAGAAATATAGAAGAAATGAAAACTAAAACCAAGTTTATTCGCATTACCAATGCGGGATTAATTGAGAGCCACCCTCATGATGTAACCATTACCAAAGAGGCTCCCAACTACCGGGTAGTGTGATAATGTTAGAATTTGTTATCCGTATATTAGCAGCCGGACTGGTAGGTTTAATTATAGGCATGTTTTCTACTAATGCCCGCAGTGCACGTATGTTTGGCTTTGTGGCTGCGGGAGCAGCGCTTATTACAGTGACTTCCACCGAGTTTTATAAAGTAATAGCTGGCCCCTGGTTTAGTGATCCGGGAAGATTATCGGCGCAAATTGTATCTGCTCTGGGCTTTATTGGTACTGGTCTGATATGGATAAGCGAGAATAACCAGGTGAGAGGATTGTCTGTATCAGCTAGTTTATGGCTCACTGCTATTGTGGGCATGCTGGTAGGCGCGGGCTTAAAACAGGCATCTACAGCGGCAGTATTAATAGTAATATTGATATATTGGGGCACAGGGACAATAATCAAAGGAAAAAAGTTAAACAAGGGTGGTTGAGCCGGCAATTGTTATCTTTTATAATTAAATAAGAAACTCAAAAGTATCTTAGAGCGCTGAGTCTGCAATAGGCAGAGCGGAGGACCCGATTTTTGGGGTTAATCAGGTATGTAGCCTGAGGGGCTACCCAGCAGCCCCCACCCGTCAGCTAACTTCGTAAGCGTCGTTTGGGGGGTACTGTAACAATATATAGCTTACAGGTTAGTTGCCCTCCGCAAAATTTAAGAAGAAGGAGGGTTTTTGCATGTCTCAGGAAGAAGTTGTAAACCGCAATCTATCATTGCAAAGAGCTGAAGAACTACGGGAAAGTATTAGCGATTATCTCAGCGTTGAACCTTTCATTGAAACCGGGTTTAGAGTGCAGGATAGAATCCTTGAAAATAGGCAAAAGATACTAGAATACTTCGATGCTACCCAAGAGAACTGGGATGATTGGGTTTGGCAGATGAAGCATCGCATTACCGACGTAGAGCCATTACAGTTTTTGCTGAATCTGCCTGAAAAGGAAGTTGAGGAACTAAAGCAGATTAGCAAGCGATTCCGCTGGGGTATTTCACCTTATTATCTTAGTCTGATTGATTTCGAAAACTATCACGATTCTCCGATTTATAAACAAGCCGTGCCTAGCATTTTAGAAGTATGGGATAACCATGGGTCTGCTGATCCCATGTGTGAAACCCAAACAAGTCCTGCCAGTCGGATCACCCGGCGTTATCCGGATCGTTTAATTATTAATGTTACCAATCAATGTGCCATGTACTGCCGGCACTGCCAAAGACGACGTAATTTTGGAGAAGAAGATCACCACTGTACTCGTCAGCAAATGGAGGAAGCACTAACCTATGTGCGTAACAACCCCGAGATAAGAGATGTGTTGATCACCGGGGGCGACGCACTCATGCTGAGCAATCGAACCCTGGATTGGCTCCTGGGTGAATTAGATCAGATTCCTCATGTGGAGATTAAACGGTTGGGGTCCCGCACTCCCGTTACGCTGCCCCAGCGCATTACCCCGGAGCTCTGTGCTGTTTTGGAAAAGCATCCTCCTATATATCTAAATACCCAGTTTAACACACCCTTGGAAGTTACTCTGGAGGCTAAACAGGCTTGCGATCGTTTAATAAAGGCTGGAGTTGTACTGGGGAACCAAGCGGTTTTACTAAGGGATATC
This sequence comes from Syntrophomonas sp., assembly GCA_003444615.1. Taxonomy (GTDB): domain Bacteria; phylum Bacillota; class Syntrophomonadia; order Syntrophomonadales; family Syntrophomonadaceae; genus DTU018. Next base: position 9,896 of record DLUN01000043.1, on the reverse strand, counting down.
AATGATGATGTTCACATTATGAAAAAACTTAACCAAGAACTGTTGAAAATACGAGTAAGACCATACTATATATTTCATGCTAAACAGGTTAAGGGAACTTCCCATTTTATTACCCCCATTGAAACGGGCATGGGTATTATGGAAAAACTAAGAGGCTTTACCTCTGGTTTAGCAGTACCAACCTATATTATCAATGCCCCAGAAGGACGAGGTAAAACGCCCATTTTGCCAGAGTATTTACTATCCTTGAGTGAAGATGAAATAACTATCCGGACCTGGGAAAATAGAGTATATAGATATAAGAACCGGATAAATCAAAGATAAATAAGTATTATAAAAACTATGTTTCTTAGTTTCCCCCTGCTTATCAGCCGATTGAGCAGGGGGTTTTTGTTGGTTGACTTGTTATGCATACCATATTAAAATGGACTTAAATATGAAAGATTGCTCATATGATCAATTGTAACTGAAAGGATTAAATAGCCATGACTAGAAAGGCTCAAGAGCTGGATAGGTGCGATTGTCAGGTAATTCATGAGGATATTGTTAACCAGGTCCTGCCCCAAATGCCTCCGGAAGAAACCCTGTATGATCTAGCCGAATTATTTAAGGTTTTTGGGGATTCCACTAGAGTTAAAATTCTATGGGCTTTAGATAAAGAAGAAATGTGTGTGTGTGATATTGCTTATCTTCTTAACATGACCCAATCGGCAATTTCACATCAACTGCGAGTCTTGAAGCAGGCAAAACTGGTTAAAAACCGCCGCGAAGGAAAAATAGTTTATTACTCTCTTGATGATGAACACGTCAGGCAAATATTCGAGATGGGATTATGCCATATAATGGAGGAATAATTATGAGTAACAGAGAGTTGATTTTAGCTGACTGGGACACTTCCTTGGGTTCAAATGATCAACACCAAAACGGTAAACAATTGTTGCTCTTGGAAGGCTTGAGCTGTGTTAATTGTGCTGCCCAGATAGAAATAGAAGTCAATAATTTACCGGGAGTTAGCAAGGCCTCAGTAGATTTCTTTTCTCGAAAGCTGGCTCTGGAAACCGAAGAGGCTATAAATACTCCTGGAATAATTGCCAAGATAGAAAAAATAGTCAAACGGATTGAACCTGGGGTAAGAGTGGTGCAAGAAGATAGTAAAGAACAAGGTAATGCACATGGATACCGCAGTGAAGTCAATTTGAAAAGGCAAATTGGTCAGCTCCTAATGGGTGGAACACTATTTGCTGTGGGGTTAATTTTCAACTTTTCTCATTGGGTAGAACTTGTTCTATTCTTACTAAGTTATCTCATAGTGGGCGGAAGTGTTATTATACGAGCTGTTAAAGGGATTGCTCAGGGACAGGTATTCAGTGAATACTTTCTTATGAGTGTGGCTACCATAGGAGCCTTTTTGATAGGGGAATATCCTGAAGGGGTAGCTGTAATGCTGTTTTATTTAGTAGGGGAAATGTTACAAGACCGGGCGGTAGAGAATTCTCGTAAATCCATCAGCTCTTTAATGGATATTCGGCCTGACTATGCCAACTTAAAACTGGGCGAACAACTCCAAAAAGTATCACCGGAAAAGGTTAACATCGGTGACGTGATCATTATCAAACCCGGTGAAAAAGTACCTCTAGATGGTATAGTTGTACAAGGCTCTTCGATGGTGGATACTTCAGCCCTTACAGGTGAGTCGCTGCCACGCCATTTGGAAGTGGGACAAGAAGCTCTCAGCGGCTTTATCAATATGAACGGAGTACTGACTGTTCAGGTAACGAAGAACTTTGGCGAATCTACCGTGGCTAAAATTATGGATATGGTAGAAAACGCCAGCAGTCGCAAAGCCCCTACGGAAAACTTTATGACCAAATTTGCCCGCTATTACACACCGATAGTAGTATTTGGAGCGCTGGCCTTGGCCATCATACCCCCATTGATTATTCCGGGTGCAACTTTTTCTGACTGGATATACCGGGCACTGGTTTTCCTGGTTATATCCTGTCCCTGTGCTCTGGTCATATCAATACCGTTGGGCTTTTTTGGAGGGATCGGCGGAGCATCTAAAAAAGGCATATTGGTAAAGGGTGGCAATTACCTGGAAGCCTTGAACTTTGTAGAAACAGTGGTATTTGATAAAACAGGAACTTTAACCAAAGGGGTATTTAATGTTGCCGAGATCAATCCTAGTCCAGGCTATACACAGCATAATTTGCTGGAATATGCAGCATGCGCGGAAAGCTATTCCAGCCATCCCATTGCCAGGTCGATAATAAATGCTTATGCAAACCATATAGATAAAAACCTAATTGAAGAATATGAAGAGATAGCTGGTCAGGGAATTAAAATTGCCATGCAAGGTCTAGTTATTTTGGTAGGTAATGACCGGCTAATGACTAGCCATAGTATAGAATACCAGAACGTTGATACTGTAGGAACGGCAGTGCATGTGGCTGTTGATGGGCAATATGCTGGTTGTATTGTCATCGCTGATGAAGTAAAAGAAGACGCAGCCCAGGCAGTTACCGAGCTTAAAGCTCTGGGAGTGAAGCAAACTGTTATGCTCACCGGAGACAGAGCGTTGGTAGGGAAGAGAATCGGAACCCAGTTGGGTTTGGACCAAATATATGCTGAGTTACTGCCAGGGGACAAAGTTCATAGATTGGAACTACTGGAAAGAGAGAAATCTGAAAAAGGCAAGGTGCTTTATGTAGGGGATGGCATAAACGATGCACCGGTACTAGCCAGAGCCGATATTGGAGTGGCCATGGGAGGACTAGGGTCTGACGCCGCTATAGAGGCGGCTGATATTGTAATTATGAATGACGCACCTTCGCAAGTAGCCATGGCTATAAAAATTGCTAGAAAAACCCGGCATATTGTATATCAAAACATCGTATTGGCTTTAGGAATAAAGATCATCTTTTTGAGCTTGGGCGCTTTGGGAATGGCCACCATGTGGTCAGCAGTTTTTGCTGACACAGGCGTAGCTCTAATAGCCGTTATGAATGCTATGAGAACCATTAATGCCAAAAGCGTGTAATGACAAAAGTTGACCGATGTCTATCGCTGTGGGTAAGACATTGGTCAACTTAAAGGTAATTTAATTTTTGTTCTCTAGTTGGCGTAAATCATTCAATATTTTTTCGACAGGAACACCATGAGCTCGAGCACCCTGCTCGATGGTTTCAAACCTTACACCCGCTCAGCCCATACAGGCTATTCCATACTTCCGGAAAACCTGTTCGGCTCCGGGAATGGCCAAAACTTCTATCAAGGGGGTATTAGCTTCAACCAGTTTTGTCACCTCCTCTTATTGTAGGAAAAATGGGGGAATAATCCCCCCAAAGAGTACGAGTTATCTTATTTGACCATTTTGCTGAGCAAGGCTTCTTTCGGCAATCTCGATAGCTTTGTTAACCATCATACCACAGTTTTTTGAGCTTACTCCGCCCCATCCTTCGGTGGCTACAATTTGGTCAACACCGAGTTCTCGAGCAATTTCATACTTTAATTGCTCAGACATAATGCCGCGTCTTCTTGCCATTATGAACCTCCTCTAATAGACTCGTACTCAGTTATTATTGTTGCTTACAAAGGCTAAAATTATGGCTTGATGTAATTCGATAATTTGTAAACAGTTTCACTAAAATGATTAATTTGTATTAAACTATGTATATAAAGGAGGATGCAAATGCGCTACGAAGGTAATATTTTTAGGCCGCCCAGTGAAGCCAGAAGTTATATTTTGCAGTGCACAATAGGATGTACCCATAACCGCTGTACCTTTTGTGCTATGTATAAGGATAAGAAATACCGGGTTCGTTCACTGGAGGAAATCAAAGCGGACATACGTATGGCCAAGCTATATTATGGTGATGTAGAAAAAGTGTTCCTAGCTGACGGTGATGCCATAGCTATGGAAACCAGTGAATTGCTGGAAATTTTGGAGATGCTGTACCAGTCCTTCCCTAGTCTGAGGCATGTTGGAGTCTATGCCAGTCCAGATGTGGTGCTGAAAAAAGATATGTCTGAGCTGACTGCCCTTAAAGCTGCCGGACTGACAATTGCTTATCTGGGTGTAGAGACCGGTGATGAAGAACTGCTGAAGGATATACGTAAAGGTGTCACTTATGATGAAATGGTAGAAGCAGGCCTACGCTTGCGGCAGGCTGGTATCCAGCTGTCAGTTACCGTTTTGCTGGGGCTGGCAGGACGAACACCCAAAGCGGTGGAACACGCTAAAAACACAGCTAAGATTTTAAATGATATGAATCCGGAGTATATTGGGGCACTGACATTGATGGTTGTGCCGAGAACGGAACTGTTTCGCCGTATGGAGCGTGGAGAATTTGAACTGCCTGGACCTTTTGAAATTCTAGATGAAATGCGGATCATGATTGAAAATTTGGAAGTTGAAGGCAGCGAGTTCCGAAGTAATCACGCGTCTAACTATCTACCCATCAAGGGACGGTTACCTGATGACAAACAAGCCATACTTGATCTCATCAACGACATCATTGCCAAGAATGACCGTAGATATTTACGTCCCGACTATTTGCGAGCTTTATAAAAATAAGTTGTCATAGGGCGGCAAATGGTTTATTATGGTTATTTAAAGGCAACAGCTGGGTAAGGGGGGGACGTAGATGCGGCTGTTTGGTAGGAAAGACCAAGAACTTTTTGCGCTTTTCAATGAAAGTGCCCGTATGGTAATTCGGGGCGGAGAGATTCTGCGTAACGTAGTATACGATTATTCGGATCTGGATGTTAAAATGGCCAAGCTGACAGCTATGGAACACGAAGGTGACCGGATTATTCAGGAACTAGTACGCCGCTTGAACACCACTTTTATACTCCCCTTTGATCGAGAGGATGCTTTTCAACTAGTCCAGAAGCTGTCAACCACTCTGGATTATATAACCGGTATTATTGATCGTATGATATTATATAAAGCCGGGGAGCCCGATGATCGAGTAAAAGAAATGGTTGAGGTGTTATACGAAGCTCTCCAGCTTCAGGAACAGGCTTTTCATCTCCTGGATCGAATTGAGCAGAATAAAAAACAGATTTTAAAGTGTTGCCAGGAAATAAGCCAGCTGGAAAGAAAGCAGGATTTATTATATCGTAATGGAGTAGCCTACTTATTTGAGCACCACGAAAATGATCCCATGTCTATTATCAAGTGGCGGGAAGTATATGAGCATATTGAGATGGCTCAAGATCATGTTCAAGATGTGGGCGAACTGATTAGTAACATCTGTGTTAAATACTCATAAACAAAAAATGCCCTTTCTGTTTATGCTAGGAAGGGCATTTTTTTAGATCCACTTCGGCAGCGGAAAAAGCCCAGCCTACTGGAGGACAGCCTTCTCATACCCCATAATAAACCCTTGACAATAATCAACTCAGTACTTTTGATTATATCTCTTTCCAGGGCTTACAACTCTCCCTCCTTAACGGAAGGTTAGCCGCTGTTACCGGTGGCTGAGAAACCTTCCGTTAATATTTGAGTTTTATTCCACGATCGATTGTCAGGTATAGGCTCCACTTCACCACCGCTTTCTTCTAAAGACTCCTATCTTTAATGTATACTGCTACTGGTGTAAAGCTGTCACCACCCTAGGATGATGCTTTGCTCTGAGACCCGGGATACCTGCTGGGTTAAATAGCCAATAAATAGGGAATATTATCACCAGGAGGTAAATATGCGCAGAGTAATCACCATCCTAGCCTTGACCTTGCTGCTAGCGGTTACATTAGGGTTTAGTTTTGACTGGCCGG
>DLUN01000043.1:3048-3815 GCA_003444615.1 Syntrophomonas sp. | reverse complement strand
ACTAATATCCGCCAGGGTAAAGTGGCTGCAGGAGGCAGTACTATCACCCAACAAACTGCTAAAAATTTATTTTTAACCAATGAGCGTACACTAACCCGTAAAATAAAGGAACTGTTTTACGCTATACAGTTGGAAAGACAGTACAGCAAAGATGAGATACTCACTATGTACTGCAATACTATCTATTTTGGTCAGGGAGCTTATGGAGTGGAAGTGGCGGCCCGGACTTTTTTCGGTAAACACGCCCGGGAGCTCACCTTGGCTGAGTCTGCTCTTCTGGCAGGATTGCCCCAGAGGCCCAGTGGCTACAATCCTTATGTTAATGCAGAAGCGGCTCAAAACCGGCAGAAAATGGTATTAAACCGGATGGTGGAAGAAAGTATGATAACGGCTGTGGAAAGAGATAAAGCCTTACAGCAGGAATTGGTTTATCACCGGTCAACCTATATGGGCGGAGATGCCCCCTATTTTATGGCTATGGTTAAGGACTACCTGATTGAAAAATATGGAGAAAGAATGGTATTTCAGGGAGGGCTGCGTGTTTATACAACCTTGGATCTCAATTTACAGCAGGCCGCTAACCAAGCTTATAATCAAGGTACTAAGGATTGGGATCCCCAACTTCAGTTAGCATTAGTAGCTCTTGATACCCGGAACGGTCAAATAAGGGCTTTAATAGGGGGACGTGATTATGCTGCTTCCAGCTATAATCGAGCTTATGCCAGGCGCCAACCAGGTTCAACATTTAAACCCTTTATGTATTCCCT
>DLUN01000043.1:0-2803 GCA_003444615.1 Syntrophomonas sp. | reverse complement strand
GCCGTCCAGGTTAATCATATTCTGGGTCCCAAAGAAACCGCGGCTCATGCTGAAAAGTTCGGTTTTTCAGATTTACAGCCAGTTTTATCCTTGCCCTTAGGATCCAATGAGGTTACCCCAGTTAGTATGGCTGCTGCCTATGCAGTGTTCGCCAATCAAGGCATATATAATGAGCCGGTCTATATACTGCGGGTGGAAAATGCCCAGGGAACTGTTTTAGAAGAATATCAAGCCGCCCCCCAACAAATCATTTCACCTGAGAATGCCTACATAATCAATAATATGCTCCAAGGGGTAATGGATTCTGGTGGTACCGGCCACCATTTAAGAAATACTATTGGTACTATACCAGCTGCAGGCAAAACCGGTACTACTGATGAGTTTAAGGATGCCTGGTTTGTGGGTTATACTCCTCGTATTTGCTGTGCGGTCTGGGTTGGATATGATCGCAACAAGAACGTTAGTTCGACAGGCGGGGTACTGGCTGGTCCCATATGGGCAAATTTTATTGCCCGGACAGCTGATCTATATGGCCCGGCCGATTTTACCAAGCCTGACCAGGTGCAGATAATTAATATCTGTTTGGACAGTGGGCAGGTGGCCACCCAAGGGTGCTCGAGAACTAGCCCCATGGCGTTTGCCAAAGGTACCGAACCTGCTGGTATCTGTTATTATCATGCCAAGGGTTGGGAATGGCTTTTACCCGAACCCGATGCTCATGAAGACAATGAGCCTTGGTGGGAGAAATGGACTCCCTGGTAAAAAGGAGCACTCACGGAGATTAAACCCCTTCATCTTGACCCCCAGAATCGATTTCCACAGCCATGACTCCTTCATTTGCTTTTACCTGCACTGTAAAATTACATTGTGCTCCGGTAGGTAGTAGAAAGACATAGAACATGATACAATTTCCTTAAAAATGTTAAGAAAACCTGTTGAATTTTGAAAAGGAGCTATCATGGACCGTGTTGAATTAACAGTCGGAGTAAAAGATGCTGTACCCATTGTACTTGGTTACTTACCACTGGGATTTGCCTTCGGAGTTTTAGCTAGTCAAGCTGGTATGACGGTTATACAGGCTACGGCGATGTCGGTTCTGTGTTTTACCGGAGCTGGACAGTACATTGCCCTAGGAGTCATTCAGGTTCAAGGGGCGATTATAACTGCAGTCATAGCTAATCTTTTAGTGAATGTACGCTATTTTCTCTTTACGACATCTATGGTTCCCTTTCTTAAAAACCATGTGAATCCTGTTATTGCTTCTATATTGTCATACGGGGTTACTGATGAGACCTATGCCGTGGCCATTAACAGGTATCAGAACCATCCTCCCACATCTGCTTATATGGCAGGACTTAACATCACTGCCCACCTGGGATGGATCAGCAGTACTGTCCTGGGAGCAGTACTTGGTTCCATGGTAACCAACACTGACCAATTTGGATTAGCTTTTGCTCTGCCTGCCATGTACATTTGTTTGTTGGTGCTGTTAATCACCAAAAAATCGGATGTTTTAATTGCTCTGGTCTCAGCTATATTATGTCTGGTCATTGGTTATATATGGCCCTGGTCCATGGAAAACATGTTTAATATGGTTATTGCCACTATAGCAGCGGCAACTCTGGGGGTGATGATCCGTGAGTTCTGAGGCTATATGGATTACTATTATTGGGGTTTCACTAGCCACTTTGATACCGCGGATACTGCCAGTGGCACTTTTTTCGGGCTTTGAATTCCCCAAAATCGTAATTAAGTGGCTTTCCTATGTTGCTCCAGCTGTATTGGGAGCTTTGACCGCTTTGAGTATTCTTGCCCCCGCAGGGGAATTGCATATATCGGTGAGCAACCTATATATCTGGGCTTTTATTCCGACTTTGTTAGTAGCTATAAAGACCCGCAGTCTATTTTTAACCCTATCGGTAGGAATTGCAGCCATGGCCATACTATATAATGTGATAATGTGACCCTGTAAATGCACCTGGGCAGGAATTGTTGGTTAATTGGGGAAATTAGCATTAATGGAGACATAGAATGGATGTATGTATCACAATTTTAGTGGAAAACACAACCCCTGTCCCTGGCTTGCTGGGTGAATATGGTTTCTCCGCCCTAATAGAGGTGGATGGGAAGCGATTTTTGTTTGATACAGGGAGCGGGGCGGCAGTTATTCAAAACGCCAAAACTTTGGGTATTGATTTATCGAGTATCGAGGCATTAGTTATAAGTCATGGTCATTTTGATCATACCGGCAGTGTTTTAAAGCTGTTACCGGAGTTGAAAAAGCCTATTGTATATGCCCATTCCGGAATATTTTCCCGGCATCTAGCCCAAGTCGGGCCAAATCAGACCCGTTATATAGGGGCCTCGTTTTCAAAAGAGGATCTTGCCGCGGTGGGAGCGGAATTCGTTGCTACCGACGGTTTTACCAAACTGACAAACAACATATATCTAACCGGAACAATCCCACGCTTAACTGATTATGAAGATTCAGGAGGACCCTTTATAAAGGAGGTTGATGGTGAGTTAATACCTGATATCATCGAGGATGATATGGCCATGGTGATCGATCATCCCGGCGGCTTAATCATTGTCAGTGGTTGTGCCCATGCAGGCATGATCAACATGATCGATTATGCAATTCAGAGTACTGGTAACAACAAGGTCTTAGCTTTTATAGGAGGAACCCATCTGATTAGCGCTAATAAAAAGCGACTTGAGAAAACGGTGGCTGATTTAAAGCGAATAAATCCTACTAAACTAATTGTGTGTCATTGTACCGGTTTTGCGGCTACCAGTCATTTGG
>DLUN01000184.1:5109-5285 GCA_003444615.1 Syntrophomonas sp. | reverse complement strand
TTGGATCATAGGCTGGAGAGTCCTTTGGGACAGATTTTGACCGAAGGAAGGAAATTTGGGCTTTCTTTAGTGCTTGCTACTCAAACTCTCAGTAATTTAGGCAGAGATGAGCGGGATAGACTGTTTCAGGCAAGTCATAAGCTCTTCTTTAAACCGGCTGACACTGAAATAAGAAC
>DLUN01000184.1:3928-4721 GCA_003444615.1 Syntrophomonas sp. | reverse complement strand
TCCAGAAAGGCATTTTATTGCTGCCTTATTAGACTATGCTGCGTTGGGCAAATCTGGAACTTTACAAGAAATATCTGCTTATACCGGGATCCCTATGGGAATATCAAGTGGGAAACTACCAGCTATCATGGATTACGCTCGTGGTATGGGTTTAATAGAGGTACACACAGGTGCTAACAAAGTTACAAAGGTTCCTCAGTTAACTAGTCTGGGTAAAGCGGTCTATAGAGAAGACAAATTTTTGGGAGAAGAGATTACTCAATGGATAGTGCACATGAATTTGTGTCGCTCAGATATCGGTGCGCTAGCCTGGAATGCGGTGTTTGTAAAAGGAAGAAGTTCTTTAGGTAGTCACTTTGACACGCAACAACTAGAGGATTACCTGGTAGGCATCTTTGGCCCGGGAAACGACAGGACGGGGCCTTTGCTTCGTACCTATATGGAGGATGCTGGTTTAGCTCGAACAAAGGCTATAGAAGTGAACGGAACTGTAGTTCGAAAAAAAGCACCCTTATTAGACTTCTATGCTTTACCTCATACAGCTTTCTTATTGAGCATACTAGAAGCATATTTTCCGAAGCAAAACCAAGTCACTCTTACGGATTTACAGAGGGAAACCGGTTGGCTGGACATATGTCTCTGGAGAGAGGCTGAAGTTGAAAAGATATGTTTATTAATGGAGAGAACGGGATACATATCTATCGATCGTCAAATGCAACCCTGGATAATAGAACCGTTGAGCAAAGCGGATGAGGTATGGCCACATATTTGGGATGACCTATAAATGGGGGGG
>DLUN01000184.1:2859-3674 GCA_003444615.1 Syntrophomonas sp. | reverse complement strand
CACGGTGTCAGCGAAAATGATTACGGTGGTGGACTACGTTTATTAGATACCGCAAGTTTCACCTTGGATATCTTGCAAAGAATTTATGGAGATTCAGCGGACGAGCCTTTCGAATTAGCCATTGCCGGTTATGGAACCGGAAAATCCCACTTGGGTCTTACCTTAGCGTGTCTATGTTCCCAACCAAATTCAAAAATATCAAAAGAGATACTACAGAACCTTAGCATGGCTGATGCAGTGATAGGTCAAAAAGCTAAAGCTCAGCTAAAAAACGCACAACCTTTCCTAGTGGTAACACTCAATGGAATGCAGGACTTTGATCTCAACGGTGAGATTATTCGCCAGATCTTACGGGTTTTGAATCAAGCAGGATTAGATACCTCCGTTTTAGAAAACCTTCGACCGCGCTTCCGTACTGCCCAGGTATTTACGGAATCCTTCTATGATGCACTAATCAGCGATTATAACATACAATTTGGTGACACTCACCGCTTTGAGGATATAATTGAGGCTCTTAAATCTCAGGATGAAGATACATTTTGGCGGGTGAGCTTAATATATGAGCAGAAGATGGGATCGCCTATTCATGCAGTAGGACAAGAGTCATTACATGATTTTATGCGAGTAGCTAAAGAGGCTTATTGTGGCCCTAACAAATCATTTGCCGGTATTCTAATTATATTCGATGAATTTGGCCGTTATTTGGAATTCTCGGTTCAAAAGCCCCACATAGCTGGATCGGGAGCATTGCAGCAATTATTTGAATGTGTCCAGGCTAATGGAGACAGAGTTTTTTTGCTGAGCTTTATCCAATA
>DLUN01000184.1:0-2588 GCA_003444615.1 Syntrophomonas sp. | reverse complement strand
AATTGATCATATCCAGAGCAATATGGCAGCCTGGTTCCCTGACCTTAGAAACTACTCCTTGTGGATGGATAACCACAGATTTACAAAAGTCATTGTTGAAGGATGCTGGCCTTTGCATCCCATTTCTACTTGGATTCTGTACAAACTAAGTTCTGCTGGTAAGTCGCTGCAACAAAGATCAGCCCTTTCTCTACTAGCGGAGGTGTATGCTAGTTTTAGTCAAGAGGTCGTTGAACAAGGAAATATGTTAGTGTCAACTGACTTTTGTAATGAATCATTAATTGGAGAATTCATAGCTGCCGAACGATACGGTCAACAAGGTGCTTCGGCTAACGCGTACGAAACTGTTATATCTAAATATCAATATCAACTTAGTACAGAAGAAAAACTCGTACTTAAAGCAGTGCTTCTTTCCAATAAGATAGGTGTTAAAGTTGAGTCAAAAGCCAACTATTTGGAATTACTCGAGCAATTGAGTGGAGTAAGCAGTGGTCTTATAAGTTCGGCAGTCACTTCGCTAGAAATGGAGTATGGAGTTCTGGAATGGAATGACCAGTTGTGTCAGTACGAGATCGTTGGAGAAGCTGTACCAAGGAGAGCCTTCTTAGATTACCTGGAGCGAAAGGCTGCCCTCATTAGTCTAGATCAACGAGCTGACATTTTTGCGCAGAAATTCAGTAAGTGGAGTGAGCAGGAATTATTCAGTACTGATTTCGGAACCCAAAACAACATTGCTACGCGGGAATGGGATTATAAAATACAATACTCTAATATTTCCCTGATAAAACAGCAAATCGATTATGCAATAAAGATGTGGAAAGAGGCTAGAGAAACAGATCAACCTAGGGGGCATCTGATATATTGCTACGTTGGAGCCAACAGTAATCTTGATACTATTAAAGAAAAGATTACCGAATTACTACATTCTAGCTTAATTGCGAATAACGTAAATTTGGAGTTGGGAGCTCCCATTGTAGTAATACTATTGCATGATACGGATGGTTATTTGGCGCAACTGGTGGCAGAATATTGGGTTTTAGAAGAACAAATGGGCGATGAAGAAAAAACTAAGTTCCATAATTTCATTTTAGATAAGAGCAATAGCCTGAAACTTGATATGGAAAACCAGGTATCAAAACTAGAGAAAGAAAGACATGTAATAGTTGCTACCGCCAAACCCATACAGCCCAGTCGGCTAACTAATATGCTTTACCAGGTTTTTGATAGCATTTATTGTGAAAGAATAACGTTTCCATTCGATGGTTTTAGCACCTCTAGAGGAAATGCTGCTCGGGACTGCCACATATTTACTAGACAACTATTTATGGGCCTCTTAGATCGTAACTGGTTGATGACCCAGGCTGCCCAGCAAAAGAATCGAGGCGAAAAAGTTTTCGATAAAGCATGGGGAGTATTCGATAAAGATGGTTCTTTAAGACTGAAACCACGCGATGCAAACCTTCGAAAGATTATAGAGCTTCTAGAAAGCCATCTGCAACCAAGCGAAGAGGGTCCTGGGTTATTAAACTTGGGCTTCGCCATGCGCTTACTTTGTGCTCCCCCTTTTGGATGTAATATTGCTTCAGCTGGATTAATTTTAGCTCTTTTTATCGGGAAGCGGCGCAATAACCTGAACCTACTGCAAAATGACCAGTTGGTAGCTATTGAGACCTGGCTTTCCGATGCTATACAGGGCAACTTTCTTAATCTGACTGTCCTTGATAGTACAGATGCAGTGATTGTGTCAGAAGAAACTTTATCAGAGTGGGAGAGGTTACTAGAGGACTGGGATGCTGAGAGTACATACAACGGCAGAGTTGAGTTCCATAAAAAAGCTCTTGCATTACAAGAAAAAATCCCCGTTCCTCAGCTCCTTTACTATAAATATGATAATTTAGCTGACAAAGCACGGGCGGCACAGGCTAACTTAAATGATTATGAACAAAAATTGGACGATGCTGCTAACAAAATTTATAAAGGGAACGAAAAGGGCAATTTAAGTTTATTGTCCTGGGGGGCATCTGTACTAAAAGAGTTATTATCCTTGATGGAATCGGATGATAGTAAATGGACTTCTGCCCAAATCCAGGTTGTGCAGGAAAACCTAGCAGAGGCTAGACTGCAAACGCAGCAAATGTTTCCAAGTTGGTACAAACGCCAATCGGTTCGGTCTATTGAAAACTTGGGTGATTTTAAACGTAAAATGTATTCAGTGGGACGCAATCTACAAAATTTAGGCCTTGATGAGGAACAAACACTGTTAGCCGAACATGTCGAAGAGATTGAAGAAAATGTCCGATTTATTGAGGAACTCAAGCAAACAGTAACCAATATTAAGCAAATGATTGACAGTAGTGTAATTAACGATTCTACCACAATGCAAACATTGGATAGTTGGCTAGAGCAAGTGCAAAATTATGCTAAAGGGCTTGAGGCAGCACGTTTGCACACTAAAGTCGTTGAAAGTGACGTAACTGATGCTAAAAAAATGTTGGCTCAATTTCAGAGGAAATGTCTAGAACAAGTTGATCGTAACAAACAGCGTCTTGTTGATATTTATGATATTCAGGAAGTGAACAATATTAGCC
>DLUN01000005.1:1494-3510 GCA_003444615.1 Syntrophomonas sp. | reverse complement strand
AAGGCTTCCAGGCTGTTTTGAGTAGTTAGGCCCCCAACTTGGTTGGCTTTCTCCAATTTCCCATAAGCAAAAATCATATCAATACTGATCTTAACCTGAATCACTAGGCTTTCGGGCCTAGCCGGGTCAGCATCCTTAGGATAATAGGTCTTGCCAGCACTTTTGGTCATACGCCGGGAAAAAGAAAACTGCAAAATCCCAGGGAAAGACTTCTTAAACCAGTTGGCAAAAAACACCTGGTCATAGCCTTCGAATAGCAAACGTAAATCACGGTCACTGATAGCAGTGATATTACCGCTCTTCACATGGGTCGATCCCGCCAGTAAAAGCTCAGCTACCTGGTGTCGCTTGTTTTTAATCTCGTCTTCGGTGTAACTTATATCAAGTATACTGTGCATCTTTACTCCTGTGTTCAGCGGATAAAGTTCATTTTAGTCTTAATCTCCATGGCCGGTTCTTCTACCACTCCTCGGCCATTTTCCACCAGTTTTAGCAGCCAGGCCATATTTTTGCCTAGAACCCTCATGATTTGCACTCCCTCTTCGTCCTGAAGAGCTTCCCCTGGAGCAGAACCATGGATAACACTCCAGTAATTAGCTGTAGGCATCAACATTTCTGCATAGGTAATGTAATGGTTGAGCTGATCAAAGGTGGAAACCCCGCCGGAACGCCTCAAGGCTACCACTGCTGCCCCAACCTTGTGCCGAAATAATCCCCCATTGGCTGTGGCAACATAAAAAGCCCGGTCCAGAAAGGCCTTCATGGTAGCGCCTACTCCCGCATAGTGCACTGGTGAGCCGAAAATAACCCCATCAGCATTCTTTATCTTTTGAATCCACTCATTAACATCATCACCAGTAAAAGAACACTTTTCATCCTTGTTTTCTATGCACTTACCGCAGGCTATACATCCCCGAATTGTTTTATGGCCCACCTGAATAATCTCTGTTTCAATACCGGCTTTATCCAATTCACCGGTCACAACTTTAATTGCTTGAAAAGTATTACCTTCTTTTCTAGGACTGCCGTTAAAAGCTACTACTTTCATGACTATTCCTCCTGCAACAATATTAGCTATCCTTCATTGTACATTATAGTACAGAGTACTGATGTTGCGCACAACTTCCCCCCTCCCCTTGCCCATCTCTGAAATTTATACCTCCTTTTACTCCCTGCTGGGCCACATATAAATTCATTAAATTATCATAATTTGAATATTTTGAAAACAAGAGCGGTTCATTTAGATAGAAAAGGCGAGTCTGAAAGGAGGAGTTACCTGTTATGCAGAAGGGGAGGGGTATTGTATATGATGATGTTAGCAAATGCGTTGATGAAGTGATTGCCTATATAGGTAAAGATATTTGTTTTGGTATGCCCTTGGCTTTGGGGAAACCAGTTCGCTTTGCTAACGAACTTTATAAAAGAGCCAAAGAGGATCCATCCATTAAGTTGAAAATTGTTACCGCACTGCCCTTGGAAAAACCTCAGGGCAAATCCGAATTGGAAAAACGAGTTTTACAGACCATTGTTCCCAAACTATTTGATGGGGTTCCTGACCTGGAATATATGCTGGATTACCGTAGCGGTAAGCTGCCCCCAAATGTGGAGTGTTACGAGTTTTACAGTAAAGCTGGAACCTACCTGAATGATCCTCATGCCCAGCAAAACCACATTTCCTCCAATTACACCCATATAGTTCGGGATGCTTTGGATTTCGGAGTAAATGTCTTTGCCAACATGGTAAGTTATAAGGAAATAGACGGGAAAATGCACTATTCCATGAGCTGTAATACTGATATAGTTCTCGAATGCATAAGGGAAATCAGAAAACTCCAGGAGGAAGGAAAAAAATACTTGCTTATTGGAGAAGCCAATCAGAATGCGCCCTTTATGTATGGAGACGCAGTATTAACCGCCGAAGAGTATAACTACATCCTCCATGGTCCTGACTTCCAATATCAGCTTTTTGGTGCTCCCAAAGATCCGGTATCCGTACCTGATTATATGATAGGTATT
>DLUN01000005.1:692-1325 GCA_003444615.1 Syntrophomonas sp. | reverse complement strand
ATTGCTGAATGGGGTGATACTGGTGTCTTTACTCAAGGTCTCTACGGGTCTTCGGAGATGTTTGTGGATGCCTTCATGCAGCTTTATAAGAATAAAATATTGAAGCGCCAGGTTTTTGACAGTATCCCCCTTATGAAACTCATTAACCAGGGAGATTTGGCTGTCGATAGTATTCCTGAGAACATCATTGAAAAGCTTTTGGCATTAGAAGCCATTCATTCTCCTCTAACAGAACAGGATTTTGCTTTTTTAACCCACTACGGGATATTGCGCAGGGGCTTAGTCTACGACAACGGAACCATTATTGACGGAGAGGAACGCTATTCTACTGATTTGAATGATGAGAAAAACCGGCTGGCCCTTAGAGAACTATTAGGCAACCAGCTTTTGAACGGCCACATAATTCTGGGGGCTTTCTTCGTGGGTCCCAGATCTTTCTATAAAGCTCTTAATGATATGACGGAAGAGGAACGCAGGCTATTTGCTATGTCGGGAGTGGAAAAGGTAAATCAGCTCTATGGAAACGAAGAATTGCGGAGACTGCAAAGAAAGGATGCCCGTTTTGTCAATACTGGTATGATAGCCTCGGTTCTGGGAGCTATCGCATCGGACCAGCTGGAAGATGGGCAAATA
>DLUN01000005.1:0-435 GCA_003444615.1 Syntrophomonas sp. | reverse complement strand
AAGTCAAATATCGTATTTAACTATGGCAGTTGTACTATACCCAAGCATTTGCGGGATATTATCATAACGGAGTATGGAATTGCCGATGTCCGGGGCAAACCAGAAAAAGAAGTTATTGCCGAAATGATAAATATCGCTGACTCCAGATTCCAAAAACAGTTACTGGCTCAGGCCAAAAAGGCTGGCAAAATACCTTTGGACTATGAAATCCCACCGGAATATCGCAACAATACCCCAGAAAGACTCCAAGAATTACTGGCCCCCTATCAGGCTCAGGGCTATTTCCCGCCCTTCCCCTTCGGGACCGACTTCAGTCCAGAGGATTTGCAATTGGCCGGCTCCATGAAGGCGTTAAACGCCCGGCTCTCCTCCTCTCCAGTAAAAACAGTAATAGGACTGCTGGCCGAACTGTTCCGGTCTATCCCTGCTTCCGCC
>DLUN01000075.1:9906-10754 GCA_003444615.1 Syntrophomonas sp. | reverse complement strand
GGATTTTCCACCTTTCCTAATTATTTTATTGACCCTAAAGGGTAAGCTTTCTTATTTGTCATCGCGAGCGCGTAGCGCGTGGCGATCTCCTTCAACATATCTGTAGTCACCGTTCTAGATTGCTTCGCTACGCTCGCAATGAAACGGACGGTGTCTCTGGGTAGTCTGTAGGGGCAGACGACCCTGTCTGCCCGTTTCCCACAGCGGGGCGACTGAGTCGTCGCCCCCTACGAAAAAGCGTCTTCCTTCATCGCGGGCATGACAATTTTGGCCTACATGGCCGGCTCTTCTGCTAATAAGTACTCGGGAATGATCAAGTCGGCATCAGTTGAGCTGAGAATATCATCCAGACTGCTACCAGGCTGGATTTCTTTTAGGATTAGACCTTCCTCAGTGGCTTCAATGACAGCCTTTTCCGTTACAATGAGATCCACCTGATTGGCGGCTGTGAGGGGCAAGGTACATTGTTTCAGTATTTTGGGCGCCCCATCCCGGGCGCAGTGTTCCATAGCTATTATTACTTTTTGAGCTCCAGTTACCAGGTCCATAGCTCCTCCCATACCTGGTACCAGCTTGCCCGGTATCATCCAACTGGCCAGGTTGCGATTTTGGTCAACCTCCAGTGCTCCCAGCACCGTTACATCCACATGACCACCCCGAATAATGCCAAAGGAGGTGGCACTGTCAAAAAAGCATCCCCCGGGAAGCAGGGTAACTTTCTTGCCACCAGCATCACATATATAGGGATCGGCTTGGCCTTCAGGAGCAGGTGGTCCCATGTTGAGCATGCCGTTTTCCGACTGCAGGATTATGCCTTCCGGTAAATACTTGGTTACCAGGGTGGGCAG
>DLUN01000075.1:7747-9620 GCA_003444615.1 Syntrophomonas sp. | reverse complement strand
ACTTCAGCTATCACCGTTTTGGCTGCCATAGCCATGATGGGGTTAAAATTTTGCATAGTTCCGTGGTACATCAGGTTACCAGCCTTATCAGCTGTTTTGGCATGCAACAGAGCGAAATCGGCTTTAATGGGCAGTTCAAGTAAATAGGGGTTCCCCTCGACTTCAACTACCTGTTTACCTTCCTCCACCACAGTACCCAGCCCGGTGGGCGTCAACACTCCCCCTAATCCGTAACCAGCGGCACGGATGCGTTCAGCCAGGGTTCCCTGGGGCATTAAGACCACTTTTTTGATTTCGCCGGAATTCATCTGCCTTCCGGTCTCGGGATTGGTACCTATATGTGATGCGATCAGTTGAGAAATGCGATGATTGACAACCAACTTGCCGACACCTACATCCACAAACCCGGTGTCATTGCAGATGACCGTCAAATCGGTGGTACCCTGTTCGATCAAAGCATCCACCAGAGTCTCAGGTGTACCCACTGCCATAAAGCCCCCAATCATGACGGTGGCACCGTTTTTTATTTGTCGTACAGCTGCAGCAGCATCAGTAATTGCTGCCATGTCAACCCCCTCCTTAAAGATGCCCAATGCTGGCAATTAAAGGTGTTTTATTTTGTCGCGGAATTTTTCCAGGGGAGGCATGACTGTTACGTAGCCATCGATCACGACGGTACCGTGTTGGTTGGTAAAGGTAAGCTTCATGGTTACCAGGTTTTTCGCTTCGTCTTTTTCAATTACTTCTCCCCGGGCGGTGATGGTATCCCCGATCATAACGGGAGCCAAGTAGCGCGAACTGCTTTCCACGGCGATGGTTCCCAATCCGGGCAGTTTGGTCCCCAGGACGGGAGCGATCAGGGAAGCGGCAATGGGGCCATGAGCAATTCGCTGCTTAAAAGGAGTGATCTTAGCATATTCTTCATTCATATGCATTGGGTTAAAGTCACCTGTGATTCCTGCAAACAAATAGACATCAGTCTCACTGATAGTTTTAGAAAAACTGGCCGAATCACCGATTTGAATTTCTTTAATGGTCTTGCCTATTTCCAAAAGTTACCACCCTTTCCTGTGCAGTATATGGGGATGGGATTCAGATTCATCCCTCCTTTCGTAGCTTTTACCTGTTATAAAGCAAGCTTTATGCCAGCCTGGGATAGCCGCATATGCTGGGAAATAGGTGACAGACACCGGTTTTTTTAACCGGTGCCCAAGACATGAAAGTCACAAATAAAGACAGGGGATGCATAAGGCAATATTAAAACGTGTGCGAAAGAGGTTGACAGCTTTGCCACAGATTTGCCATAGGTGGCACGCAGACAGGTAGGGGGCGACGACTCTGTCGCCCCGCAACGATTACCAATCCAATTCCTTTTCCAGCATGATAAGCACTGTCCACAGGGTCCCGCCGAACCCTGATGCCAGGGCATGCTTTACCTCTTTTTTTATCTGGTGGGGGCCGGCGTTGCCCCTGATCTGGAGAGCTGCTTCAGCTACTCTGGCTAAAGCAGTAGCGCCAATGGGATTGGCAGAAGTTACCCCTCCCGAAGGGTTTATAGGCATACGGCCATCTATGTTCAATTCCCCATTCTCGAGCATTTTTACATGCTCATCACCTTCCAGCAGGAAGAACTCGCGTATCCATTCAACTCCCCACCAGGAGGAAGGGTCATACATTTCAAAGACATCAAAGTATTCGAGAGGGTTAGTGATACCATTGCGCTCAAACAGTATTCGGGCGGCGCGACGATGGCTGGTCTCTGGTAGTTCCCAGGCAAAGTTATTGGAGACCGTTTCTTCCTTGTGTACCGCGATGTGATCCCTTACCCATACCGGAGTAGAACTTACGGCTTTGGCTTTTTCCTCACAGGCAA
>DLUN01000075.1:0-7478 GCA_003444615.1 Syntrophomonas sp. | reverse complement strand
AATCTTCGATGAGCTCTGGGGTTCAGGGCTGCATTTTTGTCCATCATGATACGGTAGGTCATCGCTGCTCTCCGGGCACGGTCTGCCCCGAATTCCTCTATAATATTATTGGCTGGCGCTCCCAGCAATGCGCCGGTCTGAAAATGACGCATCCATAAAGCGTCGGCCATATTGGTAATACCCGCAGTGGTACTGCCGGCTTCCTGCAGTTTCTCAAATCCGATGGCCATAACTACATCATACATTCCCGAAGCTACCAGATTATCGGCGGCGCAGACGAGAGTGGCGCCGGTAGTACCGCCGGTGGTGATTCGAAATTGGGATTTGCCAAAGGCTCCTGTGCCCAGCACATGCCATAGGTCAGGCTGGTGTATGCTTTCGAACAGTTCCATATTGCCGTGCACAATGCAATCTACATCATCCAGTGTCAAGTTAGCATCGCGCAGGGCGGCGCGAACAGCTTCATTTATCATTTCCGGTTGGTTTTGATGCTCTTTGTGGCTGGAGTATTCGGTCTGACCTATACCTACTATACCTACATTTCTCGATTTCCGACCCATGAATATTCCTCCCTTATATGAAAAACAAACTAGAGAACAGGGTGTTCTTATCCTATGCTTGTTTGGTGTTATCCCCTGGCATAACCGCAGGTGAATTCCCCCTGCTTGATTTGTCTTATTATTGTGTCCTTGTCGCGGCAGCAGTCTAATTCTATCCAGGTTCTTCCGCAGGACAGCCTGTCATGAGAGTCGTCACTGGCTATCCTGGGATAGTTTAGCCGGGGGTCATTGAATTCCGGAGTAAGAAATCCCATATGGGTGTTCTCAATAGCGTCAACAGGATACTGTTGTAATACATCAGCAATGCACTCTAGGATTTGCTTTACGGATAATCCATAGGCAGCCGGATGGTTAAATACATACAGCTTCTCATGATCACCTTCGATCTGGTTGATATGCACGTACCCCCAGCGGGTGCTTACTGTCAATTCTATGCCTACAAACACTAGCAGGTCGGTTTTTACTGCCGCCAGCTCTTTTCTATAATTAGGTTTGAGGAGGTGATCATGGTCTGTGTAAGCTATAAAATCAAAACCTAAGCCGGTATATATGTCAGCTGCCTGCTGGGGGCTAAGGTTCCCATCTGAAGCAGTGGTATGAATGTGCAGCTGCCCTTTCAGATGAACACCTCCTTTAAGTAGCTTTACGCCTGGATGATTCTCCTAAAAACCGTCTTCGGGAACACTCAGCGCAGAGTCGTCGCCTTCCTCCATAACCAGTTGGAGGGTAAGAATCTTGGGAACTATATTCATGATGTAGAATTTGGCACTGCTGATTTTGCCTTGGTAGAAAGGGATGTCATAGTGGTCAGGTTCCAGCTTTTCCAGTTGGGCAGCAGCAACCAGTGCCTGGCTTAACAGCAGTGAACCGCAGTATAGCATTGATGTTGCGTGCAAAATCCTGGTGGAATAAAGGGGCATCATGGCTATTTTGCCGGAAGTCAGATATCCCTGGAGAGCTGCCAGTATCTGTTGATAAGCATGAAAAGCCCGGGAAAGCATAGCCAATTCTTTGGTGAACTTTCCATTGTCTTTGTGTTCTTCAATAAACAGTTTGATTTCCTTTAACCACTTTCTAAAGGGTTTGCCCTGGCCCATCAAAAATTTTCGG
The DNA here is from genome assembly GCA_003444615.1 of Syntrophomonas sp. Taxonomy (GTDB): domain Bacteria; phylum Bacillota; class Syntrophomonadia; order Syntrophomonadales; family Syntrophomonadaceae; genus DTU018. The sequence goes on along the minus strand of DLUN01000075.1, from coordinate 5,808 downwards.
CCTACCAGATCCATGGACTGAATATAGTTTGTGCCCTCCCAAAGGGAATGAATTTTACAGTCGCGGGCAATCTGAGCAACCGGGTATTCCTCAATAAATCCGTAGCCTCCATACACCTGGATGGCTTCGGCTACCATTTTCCAAACCATGTCTGATGCATAGGCCTTGCACAGGGGTGTATTGATCTGTACCATTATATCGGCAAATTCCCGCTGGGCAGGATCAGGACTGTCGTGGGAAAGGTCTATATAATAATATGTTTTAACTATAAGTGCCCGGAGAGCTTCCACTACTGATTTCTGATATAGCAGCATGCGGCGAATATCTTCGTGCTGGATAAGCTTCACCCGGGGTCCTTTAAGATCAGTTATCAGCCGGCCCTGCACTCTTTCCTTAGCATATTGGAGCGAGTTTTCATAAGCCTGATATGCATTGGCCAGAGCCATAATGCTCACCCCCAGGCGTTCCTCGTTCATCATATTAAACATTTGTTTCATACCTTGACCCCGGCCATCCTCTCCTGGAGGATCTCCCAGGAGAATTCCCCGGCAGTTGTCGTTTTCTCCATAAGATAAAACACAGGTAGCCGATCCCTTGACTCCCATTTTGTTTTCAATGCTCACGGTTTGAACATCATTAGGAGCATCTATACTGCCGTCATCATTTACCCAGTATTTGGGTACCATAAATAGAGAGATGCCGGCGGTGCCTTCCCTGGCTCCGTCTATACGGGCTAGGACCAAATGAATTATGTTTTCCACCAAATCGTGGTCACCGGCAGTAATAAACTGTTTGGTCCCCTTGATCTTATAGATGCCGGGAACATCAGTAGGATAAGCTTTGGTCAAAATGTCGCCTACATCAGAGCCGGCTCCAGGCTCAGTTAAATTCATGGTGCCGCCCCACTGCCCGCTGAACATTTTGGGCAGAAACAGGTTTTGGTATTTTGAGTCAGCATATTTTTGAATGACTCCGGCAGCTCCAGCGGTCAGGCCCCAGTAAATGACCAGTGCCATGTTTGCTGCCATCAAGGTTTCGGCAATAGAACAGTTCACACTGAGCGGTATTTTGCCTTCGGTTTGCCGATCTGCGGATTGAGGGCCTAAGCCAGCTTCCATTACTTTTAGATAAGCAGGCTTGAAAGACGGCGGAGTTTTTACTTGTCCATCCACCAACTGTGCATGGAGCTGATCACCATCATCGTTGGTAGGAGCTAAAACTTCTTTGGCCAGCTTATATGCTAAGTCCAAATAGATGTCGATATCATCCAGAGTATAGTAGTCTTTGTAAGCATCAAGGGAAAGCAGCTTTTCCATGTCCAGCCATTCTTTATAAATGAATTGGTGGTCCCTATGGTTGAATAGGTAATTAGTGGCCATTATAATCCCCCCTATGACTTGATTGTCCGAATGAACTCTGAGCCTCCTCTATGGAATGATATTTATTATGACAAAGCAACATTTATGCCATTAAACCCAGGCCGATATAATCACCATTAAAGGACTAGTCTTTAGAAGCGGCAGTTTGACGTGTGACAATGATTGCATAGATTAGGCTGCATCTGCTTAAGAATTGAGTCCCGGGTGTACTGTTCAAAGTGACATAATTGACAGCAGAGGTGTAACAAATGTCATAGATGTGAAAATAATCATCGCTGTATGGTTGCGGGACCATGAAGGTATCGTCCTCTACAGGGAATAAACTGTCAGGGAAAGGAAAATCAGATGGCTGCGGCGTATTAAAAACTAAGAACTATTTTGCTATATCTAAGGTGAAAGAGGGTATAGTGCCTTTTGTAAATATTCAGGGTACCGCCAAGGAGGTCTTGTATTATGCCAGAACTGCGTCAGGATGTATTTAAAAACAGTTGGGTGGTAATTGCTACCGACGTAGAGCTGAAACCCCGTGACTTTCCCATTAACCGCTCAGGAGGCCAGCATGTTATTGCCAACTCATTTTGTCCATTTTGTGAGGGACAGGAGAGCACGACTCCTCCAGAGTTAGCCTCTTACCGTCGGGATGGTACAGAACCCAACACGCCCGGTTGGCAGGTTCGGACTGTTCCCAACAAATACTCCGCGTTTAATCCGGAAGGAACCTTTTATTCACAGAGTGAGGGTATGTTTACTAGGGCCAGTGGTTTTGGGCAGCATGAAGTTATTGTGGAGACACCCAGCCACGACCTGGAATTCCATGAACTACCTGTAGAACAGTTGGAGCTGGTCTTTAAGATGCTACGCCAGCGCTACAATGCCCTGGCCGAGGATAAGCGCATGAAATACCTGCAGATCTATAAAAACCGGGGACTTTTCGCAGGAGCCTCTCTGAGTCACAGCCATAGCCAGATGGTGGGTCTACCTATGGTTCCGGAAAGCTGTCGGGTTATGCCTCGTTATTATGAAGAAAACCATATCTGCCTGATGTGTAAGGTGTTGGAGGAAGAACTTGCACTGGGCAAGCGCATAGTCTGGGAAAGTGAGCATTTTGTGATACTATGTCCTTATGCTTCCCGGTTTTCTTACGAAACCTGGATAGTACCGCGCCGCCACACCGAGCACTACGGAGAAGTAACTGACCTGGAAATTAGTGAGCTGGCTAAAGCAGTTAAACGGCTGCTTACTACTCTACTGGACAAGTTGGAGAACACTTCGTATAATATAGTATTCAATACTGCTCCTGTAAATGTTGATTATCAGCCAGGCCATCATTGGAATATGGAGATTACTCCCCGTTTAATAGTCACCAATGGCATTGAAATGGGTACAGGATATCATATTAATCCGGTCAGTCCGGAAATAGCCGCCCGGGTAATCCGTGAAAAGATGGGAGACTAACTATTGCGCAGCCAAAGTAAACGCAGGAAAAATATTCTCTATCCGGATCTTTACGTTGACTCTCTGTTGGATATCCCCTTAGATCAGCTGAAGGACAATAATATCAAAGCCTTTATCCTGGACTTGGACAATACTATTACTGAGTGGAACAGTAATTATATTCGTGAGGAAGTTGGTGCTTGGTTTTCAGCCATTATCAGCCAAGGTTTTAAGGCCTGCATATTATCAAATAATGGCCAGGAAAGAGTAGTTCGGGTAGCGGAAAGCCTGGGGATCCCCTTCATATGCCGGGCGCAAAAACCTCGCCGGGGAGCTTTCCACCAGGCAGTGTCGCTAATGGGGGTTAAAGCGGAGGAAACGGCGGTTATAGGCGATCAAATTTTTACTGATGTTTTGGGAGGCAACCGGGCCGGTCTTTTTACCATACTGGTGGTCCCCATCGCCCGCCGGGAATTTGTGGGTACCAAATTTTCCCGGGCTATGGAATTTTTTGTGCGGCGCCGTTTGCATAAGCATAAATTCCAAAAAGAATAGCAAAATACCAAAAAAAGTAAGTCTTTAGTTGAATTGGCACCGGGAAAGTGCCATAATTTGAAATGTCAGGCGAATGCAAAGGCATTCGCTTTCAGCTATACGGGGGTAGATAACTTATGGCGAATAAGGATACAATTTATTTAGGGCTTTTGGGTAATCCGGTAGCCCACAGTTATTCGCCGTTAATGCACAATGCTGTTTTTAATAAACTCAATATTAAAGGCTTCTACCTTCCTTTTAAGGTGTCCTCTGAGCAACTTCATAATGCGATTTTGGGGTTGCAGGCCTTGGGGTTTAAAGGGGTTAATGTCACTGTTCCTCATAAGGAAGCGGTTATCCCTTTTTTAGATAAATTATCGCCGGAGGCCCAACTTTATCAAGCCGTAAATGTAGTGTCATTTACAGACGATAATATAATAGGATATAACACTGACGGTCCTGGTTTTATAGCCGCTCTACAGGCAGCGGGTGTAGACCAATGGGAGCATTGTCTATTGCTGGGTGCCGGAGGAGCAGCTCGTTCTATAAGCCTGGCTCTGGCCCAAAAGGGAGCTGGGAAAATAACCATTCTGGATATTGATGAAGCTAAAGCTGGCAGTCTGGCTGAGCACATTTCTCAAAACACATCTGTGTTCAGTGTGGGGAAAGCGTCTAGCGCAAAAAGCTGGACCGAAGCCGCCCGTGAGGCTGATCTAATAGTGAATTGCACGCCGTTAGGTATGTATCCCCGGATAGAAGAAAGTCCTGTAGAGTCACTGGAAGAGATATCAGACAAGGCAATAGTATGCGACATTATTTATAATCCATTGGATACCAAATTTTTAACTTTAGCCCGACAAAGAGGCTTGACCACCGTAAACGGGCTGGATATGTTTGTTTACCAGGGAGCCCTTACCTTGAATATTTTGCTGGGCATCGATGCTCCAGTTCAATTTATGAAGGAAGTGGTCAGAGGTGAGCTGCAACAGCAGGGGAGTAACCCTAATTGAACTGCTGTTGGTTATGGCGTTGATAGGCGCAATTATGGTGATCGCTTATCCGTCCATGCAACCGGTGTTGAGCAAACGAACTCTGGAAAGTGATGCTAATAAGTTAGCCTGGACATTGCGTAACGCCAGGCAAAAGGCCATAACTACAGGAAAGCCGCAGATGGTAAAGTTTTATCCTCATAGCAATATGTATTATTATGATGGAGAATTAATTAAACTAAGTGATAATATTCGATATATTGGCGCTACTACTTTTAGCAAGACAGCATCGGGAGACAGATTATGCTCTTTTTCCAGTCAAGGCCGCCCTTCCCATGGGGGAACGGTTACCCTAGGAGATGACCATCAGCATAGGATGTATATTATAGTAAATCCAGTAGGGGGGAGAGTACGAGTATCTACTGAACCACCTAAATAATAATCAAATAATAGTAAGGAGCAGTAAAAGATATGATACTGGAATTATTGTTTATATTTTTTGCTCGAATTATAGATGTGTCCCTAGGAACAATACGTATGATTCTGGTAATTCGTGGGGATAAGTTACCGGCGGCGCTTATCGGTTTTTTTGAAATCATGGTGTATACCGTGGCATTAGGTTTAGTGGTAGGTTCTTTGGATGATCCGGTGAAGTTGATCGTGTTCTGCACCGGCTTTGCACTAGGTATTTTGGTGGGAAGCGTTATTGAGGAGAAACTGGCTCTGGGTTACCGGGGCATTCAGGTAATAGTAGACCGGGATCATTGTGACCTGGTAGATGATCTGCGTGAGGCAGGGTATCCGGTAACCTGCTGGGAAGCAACGGGCAAGGCTGGTCCCAAAACCGTTTTACACATGGTGGTAAAGCGCAATATGATTCAAACAGTGTCTGAATATATCTACGACCGGGACCCGGGGGCCTTTGTGGTATTGATGGAACCCAAGCAGTTTCGGGGAGGCTATATAAAGAAGAAATAGGGGGAGCAAATGCTACGTTTCACGACAGCGGGTGAATCACATGGACCAGGCCTGGTGGGAATTATCGAAGGACTTCCGGCCGGACTGCCTATCAGCATCTCAGACATAAATCGAGAGTTGAGCAGGCGCCAACAGGGGTATGGCCGGGGTGGCCGCATGAAGATAGAACAGGATGAAGTAATTATACTATCAGGGGTACGCAACCAAGTTACCCTGGGCAGCCCGGTCAGCTTTGTAATCTGGAATCGCGATTATGAAAACTGGTCCGATATCATGGGCTCTGGTCCCTGTTCCCAGGTGGAGCAGCGCCGGGTGACCAGGCCTCGACCTGGCCATGCTGATCTGGCTGGAGGGATGAAATATCATCATAATGACCTGCGCAATGTGCTGGAAAGAGCCAGTGCCCGGGAAACGGCGGCCCGGGTGGCAGCGGGTGCTTTTTTTAAGAAATACCTGGAGGCTTTTGACATATATATCTATAGTCAGGTAATTGA
>DLUN01000022.1:6816-13709 GCA_003444615.1 Syntrophomonas sp. | reverse complement strand
GTTGCAACACACGGCGAAACTGAGGGCTGCGAAGCGGAGCGAGAAACAGGAGGTTTCGAGCAGCGAGGACTGAGTGCATGGCTGCCGAATTGCGAGCGGTCCGCTTCGCACCGAAGTAATCCGATGTGTTGTAGGCAAGGAGTCTTGGAGCGAGCTGGCTAACACTCCTGCAAAGCAGTGGTTAGCGTCGATATAGAGATTACCACGCCCCAGACGGGGCTCGCAACTTTGGCCGCGACCGAAGGGAACATCGGGAGTGCCGGAACGGCTTATGACAAAATAGTCGTCTTCTTTGTCACCGCGAGGGATTTTCATAGCAATTATCACCTGTAGCGCAGACCACGATGAATGAAAACCAATCATAGCCAGTAGGTTCTCCATGCGCACCTATTCCGCCGTCACGATATAGTTAACGGCTTGATGTGCGACTCAGGGGGTACCGGGCTAAACAAAACATCCTGTTTTGTAGCCCTCTTACGGACGTCCTGTCCCTCGCCTCCCCGACCTCCGCCCATCTTCACCGACTATATCGGATCCTACACCAAGGTGCTCATGGCCAACCTACTGCCATGAGGACAACTGTAAGAGGTATTTTCACAACAATGACAAACCAGACTTGTTTTAAACCAAAACAGAATGTTTCACGTGAATCATTTCTGTCTTTGATAAAAACCATAACCTCTATTCCAAGATCCCCATTAGTTCCAGAATTCTTTCTAAATCCTCATCGCTGTAAAAAGCTATTTCGATTTTGCCTCCTTTGCCCTGCCGGGTAACTGCCGCCCGGGTAGCAAAATGCTGCTGAATTTTTTCCTGAATCTCGATTAGTTCCACCGGCTTATCGGGGGGAATATTGAGTTTGATCTGTTTCTTTTTCACCTTAGATTCGACCTGTCTTACGGTCATTTTGTTCTCCGCTATTTCCTTAGCAGCTGCCAATTGCTGTTCGGCCGATGGTAGTGATAATAATGGGCGAACATGCCCGGCATTCAATTGGCCTTCTTCCAGCATCTGTAGTATTTCCTCAGGCAGGTTTAGAATGCGCATGGTGTTGGCTACATATGCTCTGCTCTTGCCGATCCTCTCGGCAATAACTTCCTGTGTGTATCCAAACTGATCTGCCAATCTCCGGTAAGCTCTTGCTTCCTCCACAACAGTCAGATCATCCCGCTGAATATTTTCTATTAAAGTTATCTCCGCCGCTTTCTGATCGTCAATGTCACGAACTACTACAGGAATAAAAGATAAACCCGCCAGTTGAGCGGCCCGCCAGCGCCGCTCCCCAGCAATTATTTCATATCCGTTTTTAAGGGGGCGAACCAACACTGGCTGCAATATTCCATGCTCTTTTATGGAATCAGCTAATTCCTGTAACGATTCTTCTTCAAATCTTTTCCGAGGCTGATCGGCACGGGGATGTATCTCGTCAATATTCATCTCGCGCACCGGTTCATAATCTCCATCCATCGTTCCTGCCAGTAGGGCGTCAAGTCCTCTTCCCAAGCCGCGCTCCTTTTTTGACACGCTCTAACACCTCCTTGGCCAATTCCGCATATACTTCTGCTCCCCGGGAACGCGGATCATATAGCATAATTGGTTTTCCATGACTGGGCGCTTCACTAAGCCTAATGTTTCTCGGTATTATGGTTCGATAGATCTCCTTGCGAAAGTGTTTCTTAACTTCGTCCACTACCTGAATAGACAAGTTGGTTCGTCCATCGAACATGGTAAAAACAATTCCTTCGAGTGTTAATTGTGGATTTAATCGTTTTCTTATCCGCTGAAGGGTATCCATTAGCTGAGTAAGGCCTTCTAACGCATAATATTCACACTGCAATGGTACCAAAACAGAATCAGCCGCCACTAGTCCGTTCAAAGTAAGCAATCCTAGTGATGGGGGACAGTCAATAAAAATATAATCGTATCTATCCCTTATAGGCTCTATAGCTTCGCGCAAGGCCGCTTCTCTGTTTTCCTGGGCTACTAACTCTACCTCGGCACCAGCTAGTTGTATAGTTGCCGGTAAAAGATGAAGGCGATTTATTCGTGTCTGCGTAATAACCTGCTGAGGCTGGAGTCCATTAATAAGCAGGTCATAAATACATACTTTTAATCTTCTCCGCTGTACCCCCAGCCCGCTGGTAGCATTGCCCTGGGGGTCGGCATCAATAAGCAATACCTTATATCCTTCCTGAGCTATGTATCCTGCCAGGTTAATGGCAGTAGTAGTTTTGCCCACTCCGCCTTTTTGATTTGCAATTGCTATTACCTTTGACATTGACCAATCGCCCTTTCTAGTCCCTAACCTAAAATTACTTCGCCTGCTTGACTAATAAATCCTGCTAATGAAAACAAACTGTTCACGTATAACAACCATTTTGTATTTGACTAAGAGCTAACCTAATCATCTTATTGCCCTTCTTGATAAAGATTAAAGTTTATTCTACGTGAGTTTTTCCTTGGTTGGCTCTTTACGATATCACTGTGCGCCTTTTGGCTCTATGTCATAACCTGCTCTACTTATCTCGTTTTATGATATTGCTTTTTCTGCGTTTATGCTATGTTTTTGTCATATTATTCCGTTTTCTGAGCTATTTCTAATTTTCTTGTTGTTAGCTAACTGTTATCTATTTATAATATATTTATTACATACGGTGATTTTCTATTTTCGGAAAATTTACACTAGTCGCTGTTTAATGGGAGTTTTGCATAAACCAGCAATATTTCTCCTTATTATGATCTCAATCGAAAGCGGAACTCGTTTGGGGGGGGTGATTCGAGCCGGTCTTCTTATGCTCTCTCTTACTTAAATAAATAAGGAGGTTCATCTTTATGGATCATAAGTATTCCAACGAAGACCATCTCAAGCGTCTTATTGATTACAGAGACGCCCGTGAATTCCATCTAAAAAAAGATCGTCGTAAGAGGGACAAGCGTATGTCCTTATCAGAAGCTATCGCAGAATTTGTCTGGGATGGTGACATTTTTGCGGAAACGGGCTTTTCTTACGTAAGAAGTCCTATTCAAGCCTATTTTGAACTTGTTCGTCAACAGAAAAAGAACCTTACTGGTATTGGTTCCCCCATGTCTAACACCTCATATATGATGTCCCGGGGCTGCATGACAGGCCTACACCTTTCCTATGTGGGCGTAGAAATGCGCGGCAATGATAAAAACTTTGCTCGTATGATAAAAGAAAAATATGCCCAAATCTATTCTATTTGGAGTCATGGCTCTATGGCTCAAGGTTTTAAGGCCGCCCAATTAGGGTCCCCCTGCATCGCCTCTAAGCAGTTACTGGGAACCGACATGGTTACCAAAAACCCCTATGTCAAAGTTATTAATAATCCGGTCAGTGATGAAGAAGACCCCGTTTGTATGATTCCCGCCCTATTTCCCGATGTCTGCATCATCCATGTTCAGCAGGCAGACCGTTATGGCAATGCTGTTATTTATGGCCCTGCCATTAACGATGTCGCTTTAGCCGCAGCGTGCCGTAAAGTCATAATTACCGCAGAGCGAATTGTTCCGGAAATGACTATTAGAGATAAGGGTAATGCCAGCATCCCCTTCTGGTATGTTGATGCAGTAGTTGAGTTACCCTATGGAGCTTATCCAGGTTGCTGCCCAGGTCATTACTACTGGAATCGTGAGTGGTGGGAATTCTTAGTCCGCATTGGAACTTATACTCACGAAAATATGCTTGATTACACTGATAACTGGATTATGAATACAAAGGACCAGTATGACTTTATAGAAAAAGCTGGGGGCATTCGCGTTATTGATCACGCCCGCCGCTTAGTGGAGGCAGCCGAAGGCGTCGCCGACGATACTGCTATCAGTTTCCATTATCAAGAAGTAATACCCAAAAGGGATTAAGTGAGGAGGGAAATCATGAGCAATGTAGCACCTGCTAATCCGTTGGAAATGCTGGCCTATAACTTGTCTTTGTTGATTGAAGACGGACAAATAGTATACGTAGGAACCGGCCTTCCCATGGTTGGAGCCATGCTGGCTCATCAAACCCATGCTAAAAATATAACTATGGTTTTTGAAAGCGGTGGCCAAGACCCCAGTGAAGGCTGCGATATGCCCTGGTCTGTAGGGGATCCCTTTACTTTCCGCAAAGCACCCATGTCTATGGAAATGGCTATTTCATTTGGCCAATGTGCTCTGGGATATGTGGATATTGCCTTCCAAGGCGGAGCCCAAATTGACATGTATGGAAATGTTAACACTTCCGTAATCGGTAGTTATGAAAATTTAAAGTCGATTCTGCCTGGCAGCGGCGGCGGAAACGATATTGGTTCGCTTACTGAAAAATCCGTTTTAGTAGGGTTACAGACTCCCGACCGTTTTCCGGAAAGAGTGGATTTTTTAACCACCCCTGGCTTTTTAGACGGTGGAGACAGCCGGCAAAAAGCTGGGCTATATGGAGGTCCCATAGCGGTTGTAACCCAGGTAGGCGTATATGACTTCGAACCAGTTAGTAAAAGAATGCGTATCAAGGCTTTAAATCCGGGAATGACTGTAGAAATTGCTCAAGCATGTACAGGTTTTGAACTTTTGGTACCTGATAAGATTGAAACCGTCGAGCCTCCACCAGATGAAGTTTTAGAGATTTTGCGTACTGTGGTGGATCCTCGCGGTGTCTTTACCAAAATGCCCGGGACCTAATTGATATCGTTACTTTATTAATATTGCTTGGCCCCTTTCCGGGGGCCAAGCAAACCGTCAAAAAAGGCCTCCTTGTGAGGCCTCTTTTCTTTACTTAGGTATGGAGGGTTATGATTTAATTTTTACTTCTAGCGGGGCAATGTTAGCACATTTCCTCGTTTTTGTTTGCGTACTTTTATGAGCAATTCATATTCTTCCTCCCCATTGCGTTCGGTCATGGAGATATCTACTCCCGTTTGACGGGCTCTTTTAACGGTTTCCTTGATGGTATTTATAAATATACGGGCATCTCTGATAACCATGGAAACACTTTGGCCATCATCCCTTAGGCCGCTTTCCCGGGGAATGTTATTATGACTCAGTTCTTCCACCAGTTTTTCTGTTTCCTTAACATTTAAGTCCCGTTCGTAAATCTGACGCAGCACTTCCATCTGCATTTCCGGAGCAGTTAGCTTCAGTAAAGAACGGGCATGGCGTTCAGTGATTATCTCCGGGGATATAAGGTCGCGAATGGGTTCCGGCAGTTTCAGCAAGCGCAATTTATTGGCAATGGCTGATTGGCTTTTGCCTATGCGTTTGGCCAATTCATCCTGGGTCAGCCCAAACCCTTCGATCAGCATTTGATAGGCCAGCGCCTCCTCAAAATAGTTGAGTTCTCGTCTTTGTAAATTTTCTATTAAAGATACTGCTGCTGCCCTTTCGTCTTCCATCTTTTGCACAATAGCAGGGATCGTGCGAAGCCCTAGTAATGCACAAGCGCGATAACGCCTTTCTCCGGCCACAATCTGAAACTTCTCTCCCACCGGGCGGATCACAATAGGTTGGATTACTCCGTAGTTTTCAATTGATTGAGCCAAATCAGACAATTCTCTTTCCTCAAACTGACGGCGCGCCTGATAGGGACTGGGCTCAATGCGAGTTAGTTCAATTTCCTCCACCTGCACTGAATCGGACTTACCTAACAGCTTTTCCAACCGTTTCATCACCATACCAGAACTCCTCCTTTACAGGGGCCTTTTCGATGGAATCCCCGTCCTGCGTGGATACTGGGCAGGAGTCGGGCTTTCTTTTACCACCTTCACCAGTGCTCGGTCGCGCTGTTCAATAAGTTTATACCAATAAATGCTTTCCACTCGAGTATGCAGAACTTGCAGAGCTTTTTGCGCTTGCTCCACTTCCTCATCGGCTTTGCTGCCCTTCCAGAACCAGCCAATGCCACCGCTTTTTAATAGCGGTATTCCATATTCCAGCAATACGTTTAGTGCTGCCAAAGCCCGGGCTGTAACTATGTCAAAAGTCTCTCTAAAATAACTGTCGTGACCTAGCTTTTCCAGGCGACTTGTTACCACTTTTACATTGCCCAAATCCAACTCCAGAGCAACTGTTTCTAGAAAGGCGCTTTTTTTTCTATCTGACTCCACTAATATAAACTGGGCTGTGGGGCAATGCATAGCTAAAATGAGTCCGGGGAATCCTGCTCCGCTGCCCATATCAGCTATGCGGCAATTGTCTAGAGAAGTATATTTTAGTATTTCTTGGCTGTCGCTAATGTGTTTATCAAAATCCTCTTCCAAAGTACGCCGGCTTACTAAATTATGTTTTTGATTTTCAGCCAAGAGCATTTCTCTAAATTTACTAATATATTCCATGCAATCCTCTTATTTCCTTCTTTCCTTTTCTAAATAGATTAATAAAACATTAATATCGGCCGGTGATACTCCAGCTATTCTGGACGCTTGTCCTACCGACATAGGTTGGAACTGGGTCAGCTTTTGTTTGGCCTCGTTGGACAAGCCCGGTACATTTTCGTAGTTTATTTGTTCAGGAATTAATCTGCTTTCCATTTTTTCAAAGCGCTGCACCTGTTCATACTGCTTGTTAATATAGCCTTCATATTTAGCCTGGACTTCCAGTTGCTCTAGTATATCCAAATCGTACTCGGGCACTAGACCAGCTTTTATATAGTCCTCGATCTCCAGCTCCGGGCGACGCAGCAGGTCCCATAAAGAAACCCGCTCCTTTAAGGGGGCGCTTCCTTTTTGGGCCAGTATGTTTCCTACTACCTCATCAGCAGGTGTAGCACCATAATCGCGCAATCTTTGTTTTTCTTGTTCTAGCAGATGAACTTTTTTCTGAAAAACTTCCCACCGTTCATCGCTTACCAATCCCACTTGACGCCCTATTTCGGTAAGCCGCAGGTCCGCATTATCTTGGCG
>DLUN01000022.1:6325-6564 GCA_003444615.1 Syntrophomonas sp. | reverse complement strand
TTTTAATTGGGAAGCGGGGATATAATCGTATTCAATAGCATACCCGGTACGAATCATGCGTACATTTTCCAAACCGGGAATACTTCGCAGCACTCTAATCTGAACGTCTTCAGGCAGACTGGTATTCAAGCCCTGTACATACATTTCATCGGTAGCCCGGCCTTCGGGCTCAACAAACAGCTGGTGGCTGTCCTTGTGGGAAAACCGAACTACCTTGTCTTCAAAAGAAGGGCAATAGC
>DLUN01000022.1:1267-6094 GCA_003444615.1 Syntrophomonas sp. | reverse complement strand
GTCAGCCAACATGACAATTGAGGTCGCTTTACGGGCGGACTCATATAAGAGAATCGCAGCGGCTGTTCATCTCCTGGCTGCTCCTTCATTTTAGAAAAATCAACTGATTTCTTGCTGATACGGGGAGGGGTGCCGGTCTTAAAGCGTCCTAATTCAAAGCCCAGATCCTGCAAACATTGCGACAGCATGGTTGCCGGGAACTGATTACCGGGCCCACCATCAAATATTATGTCTCCAATTATGATACGGCCCTTTAAGTAGGTTCCCGAAGTAACCACCACGGCTTGACATTCGAAATAAGCACCGGTTTTGGTTACTATACCTGTTACCCGGCCTGATTTAGTCTCTATTCTGGCCACTTCTGCCATCATTATATCGAGATTCTGTTGGTTTAAGAGCGTACGCAGCATCTCTTTGTGATACTCATATTTATCAGCCTGAGCCCGCAAAGCTTGCACGGCTGGTCCTTTACCAGTGTTAATGGTTCTTATCTGAATATTGGCCTTATCGATATTAATACCCATTTCTCCGCCCAATGCATCCATTTCTCTAACCAGTTGGGCTTTAGCCGGTCCACCAATGGAGGGGTTGCAGGGCATTAAAGCGATGTTTTCCATACTAAGTGTAACCAGGAGAGTAGAACAGCCTATGCGCGCAGCAGCCAAGGCTGCTTCACAGCCAGCGTGTCCCGCTCCTATAACAACTACCTGATAGCTACCTGCAGCATATGTTATCATCCACTGTTTACCTCCCAGCCAACCTGTTTACTTACCAATACAAAAATCGTGAAAAATACGATCCAAGACCTCTTCGTTCAAGTTTTTACCGGTTATTTCGCCCAGGGATTCCAAGGCTCCTCTTAAGTCTACCCCCAGACAGTCCAGGGTAGCGGTAGACAGAAAACTGAGTACGTCTTGTATATGCTGTCGGGCTGCCGTTAAGGACTGTTTCTGCCTTAAATTAACCGCCATTTCTAGATCATCACTGCTTAAGCCGCCCGCCAAAACCAATTCTTCAATAAGGCTTTCCAGTTCTTCCAAGCCCACTTCTTCTTTTACTGAACCGCGGATAACAGGAATATCCCCAAACATCTTAAGCAAATCCTCTTCGGAAACTCTTTTATCTTCCAAATCTTCTTTGTTTACCAGTACAATCAGCTTGCTACGATCAATGTTTTCGTAAATAAACTGATCTTCAGCGGTTATCCCCGAAGTAACGTCTAGCAAAAAGATTATCAGATCTGCTTGTTTGATAATCTCCTGAGAGCGCTTTACTCCTATCTTTTCTACCACATCTTCAGTGGCTCTTATTCCTGCTGTATCCAGGATTCGCACCGGTATCCCCCGGATATTCAGCCAATCTTCAATTATATCCCGGGTCGTTCCTGGAATATCAGTTACTATAGCCTTTTCCTTTCTTAGCAGGGCATTGAGCAAACTAGATTTACCCACATTGGGTTTGCCAACGATAGCTACCGTTATACCGTCACGATAAACATCCGCCCGCCTGGCTGCTTCCAGCATATGATCCAGCTGGTCAACAACCTTTTCTAACCGCTCCTTTAATTCATCATAGTCAGGATCCCCAACTTCATCAGGAAAATCCATACTGGCTTCCACTAGGGCATTTATTTGTATCAGTTCATCCTCCAGCTTGGCAATTAAACGACCTGTGCTGCCCTGCAAACGACGCATGGCAATTTGCATAGCTTTGTCAGTTTTAGCACGGATAATATCGATAACTGCTTCAGCCTGACTGGCATCCAAGCGGCCATTTAAGAAAGCCCGGCGGGTAAATTCCCCTGGTTCGGCCAGGCGTACCCCTTCTTGCAGAATTCTTTCCAATATCCTTCGGGCCGGTAATGACCCACCATGACAGTTTATTTCCACTACATCCTCACCGGTATAACTACGGGGATGGCGCATTATGTTAACTATTACTTCATCAACCGGCTGTCCAGCCTGGTCTATTATCCAACCCAAGGTCATGGTGTAGGTGGGGCGCTGGGTTAATTGCACCTCGGGACGATAAGGTTTAAACAACCTCTCCGTTATTTCAATTACTTTATCACCGCTTAAGCGGACAATAGCTATACCGCCTTCACCAGGTGGAGTTGAGATAGCCGCTATATTGTCCTGCACTTTTGCCACCCCTAATCCATGATTTTTACCCTCTATGTCAAGCTTGGGCTAGCCTATTCCTTATTAACTGCAGGTGGGTTTCATAACCTCATGGCCTGCTATTATTTTACCAAACCAATCTTTCTTCTACACCCGGGCAGCTGCCATAAAAAAAAGGCCCGCTTAAGGGGCCTTTCTGCTACAGTTATTTTTTCAAGGATATTACTACTTTCCTATTAGGTTCATCTCCCATAGAGTACGTAGTTACCTGTGGATCACCCTGAAGAGCCGTATGAACTATTCTTCTTTCCTGTGAATTCATCGGCCTCATTACTACATTACGTTTGGTTTTCTTTACCCGCTCAGAAAGTCTTAAAGCCAGGGCCTCCAGAGATTGTTCCTTTTTCTTGCGATAATCTTCTACATCTAAAATCACTCTAATTCTCTCCTGCCGCCGGCGATTTACTATCAAGCCCACCATAAATTGCAGAGAATTTAAGGTCTCTCCCTTTCGTCCAATTAACAACCCCATATCTTTGCCGCTAATATTGATGCGGACCCGGCCTTCCTCACTCTCCACTTTCCTAATCTCATAATCAATTTTCATCTTTTTGAGCAGGTCTTCCAGAACTTTACGTACTTCTTCCTCGGGTTTATCCCGGCGGGTAACCCTAACCACAGCGGGCTTTTTAACTAGACCCAACAGTCCTCGGGCGGGTTCTTCAATGACTTCTATTATCGCGTCGTCAATATCACATCCCAATTCCTCTAAGGCTGCTTTTATGGCCTCATCGACGCTTTTTCCCCGCTTTTCGATACTTTTTGCTTCCACTGCTCTTCTTTCCTCCTTTGTCCCTCCTCACTTCTTGCTGTTTCCCTTTTACCTCTTTCTTTTCTGCCTTCTCCACAGGTGCTGGTTCCTTATTTTCTTGGTCTGGGTTGTCCACCACTGTTTCCTGGGCTTTTACCTGCACACCAACGCCGGTTTCCACTGCTAAACGGCTAGTCCGATTAACATAAAGCTGCTGTAAGATACCTAAAATATTGAAGGTTACCCAGTACAACGGTAGTCCGGCCGGTAAAGTCGCGGCTATCCAGGCCATGAATAATGGCATGATATACAGCATGGTTTTTTGGGTGGGATCTTGGGCATTAACCGTAGAAAGTCTAGACTGGTAAAAGGTGGTTACTGCTGCCAAGACAGCTAAAAGCAAGTATGGATCGCGCTCACCTATGTTGGGAATCCATAAAAAACTAGCATGTTCAGCTACCGAAAATGGAAAATTTAATAATGATTGATAAAATGCTATAAAGATAGGCATTTGAATCAGCAAGGGCAAACAAGAGCTAAAAGGACTAACCCCGTGTTCTCTATACATCTCCATCATTTTAGTCTGCATTAACTGGGGATTATCCTTATACTTATCCTGTATGTATTGCATCTTAGGCTGTAGCTGTTGCATAGCCCGCATGGATTTCATTTGCTTTTGGGTTAAGGGAAACATGACCAGTTTAATAACTATGGTCATGAAAATAATGGCTAAACCGTAATTAGGTAAACCTATCTGCCCTGTGAGCAGGTACATCCATTGAATTACATCAGCAAACCACTGTACAAATGATTGCCACAAATCAAACCCTGCTTACCAATTTCTTGGTAACAGGTTCCACCTCCTTGTTAACCGGCCAGGATCACTGCTAGACCATTTGCTATTATTAGGGCACCGGATCGTATCCCCCTGGTTGAAAAGGGTGACATCTTAATACTCGTCGAACGGCCAACCATCCGCCCTTTAATATTCCATGTTTATCCACAGCTTGAATCGCATAATTAGAACAGGAAGGATAAAAACGGCATGCTGGTGGCCTAAAACAGGTAAATGCCTGATATATCTTAACTAACCAGATTACTAGCCTTCTCATTTACATTTGGCCTTTCTTTAAAACCATCCTAAGGTCCTTTTCTAACTGTTGATAATCAGCTGAACCGGCATGGTGGCGTACCACCAGCACTAAATCATACCCTGGTTTTATCGATGGGTTCATTTGTCTAACCATTTCCCTAAGCTGGCGTTTTATGCGATTACGCACAACGGCTTTTCCTACCTTTGCACTGGTAACAAAACCATAGCGGTTATATCCCAGATTATTCCTCAAATAATACAAAACCATAAATCTTCCTGGGATTTTTTTGCCAAACCTGTATATATTATTATATTCCTGAGCAGACGTTATTCTAAATTCTCTACCCAGCATTAAAACCCTTCCTTGCGCGGGTAAAATAAAAGGCCGCTTACCACGACCTTAAGCCGAAATGGTTTTTCTTCCCTTTCTACGGCGATTGGCCAGAATCCTACGCCCTGAGCGGGTAGACATCCGACTGCGAAATCCATGCTCTTTCTTTCTCTGCCGCGTTTTTGGCTGATAGGTTCTCTTCATTATATAGGCCCTCCTTCGTTAAATAAGCATCTATAATTATAGAGATGCGCGCCAAGGCGTGTCAAGCTGATTACTGTATCTCCACTTTGAAACTGCCTTTTTATTTGCTATCATTATACTATATTTGGCTTATTGCACAGTCAATGCTGAGCATGTTTTAAATGACCGCCAATATCCTTTTATCCACATAAACATGCTTTTCAACAGTACATTTTTTCCACATATAAACAGGGAGGATTATAATGGCCTACCAACACGACTATGCCAC
>DLUN01000022.1:0-940 GCA_003444615.1 Syntrophomonas sp. | reverse complement strand
CAATCATTTGCGGGCCCTTACTAACCAGGATGTATCCATAGAATTAATAACCGAGGCTTTTGCCCCTCAGACAGGAACCTCTTCCTTTCTTAATACTAAATATACTTTTGACACCTTTGTGGTAGGCAATAGCAACCGATTTGCTCATGCGGCCTGCTATGCCGTGGGAGAGGCCCCAGCCCGGGCTTATAATCCACTGTTTATCTATGGAGGAGTGGGGTTAGGCAAAACTCATTTAATGCAGGCTATTGGACACCATATCAATCAAAAGAACCGCAACGCCACTGTTACATATGTCTCTTCCGAGCAGTTTACCAATGAGTTGATAGGCTCTATTCGCGATGATAATACCTCAGGATTCCGTAACAAGTATCGCAACATAGATGTGCTGCTCATCGATGACATTCAGTTTTTAGCCGGAAAAGAACGTACCCAAGAAGAATTCTTCCACACTTTTAACAGTTTATACGAAGCCAATAAACAACTAGTCATATCCAGCGATCGGCCTCCTCGGAATATACCAACCCTGGAGGACCGCCTGCGCAGCCGCTTCGAATGGGGCCTCATCTGCGATATTCAGCCACCGGACTTAGAAACCCGTATCGCTATACTGCGCAAAAAAGCACAGATGGAAAACTTAAATATCCCTTACGATATTCTAGACTACATTGCTAATAGCATTGAATCAAATATCCGTGAATTAGAAGGAGCTTTGATACGTTTGGTTGCTTATGCTACCGTTACCGGCAAAACCTTGGATATGGCCTTGGCAACCGAAGCCTTAAAAGACATTTTGCCTCCCTCTAGACCACGGAAAATTACCATAGAGATGATTCAAAAGGAAATTTGTAACTATTATAATATTGAAATGAGCGAATTATTATCAAAAAAGCGCAATAAACAAATAGTTATTCCCCGCCAGGTGGCCATGTTCTTATGT
>DLUN01000145.1 GCA_003444615.1 Syntrophomonas sp. | reverse complement strand
AATGGTCATAGCCAGCAGCAGCATAGTGGTAACTTTTACCCCTCCGGAAGTGGAGCTGGGAGAACCACCTATGAACATCAGTCCCATAAGCAGAATTTGCGTGGTCACTAGGGTACTGCTTACATCTATGGTTGAAAAACCAGCAGTACGGGTGGCGGATAAGAAATAAGACGCCACAAACTTTTCCGGCCAAGGCAGTGTAGATAAGGCGTGATTGTATTCTAATAGTATAATGATTATCATACCCAGCAGCAAAAGGAAAACCGTTCCAAACAATACCAGGCGGGTATGCAGGGACAGTCGTCTCGACTTACGGTAGTGGAGTAATTCATAAACAACCAGGAATCCCAAGCTGCCGGTTATAAATAGTATGGACAATGTCAGGTTTACTACCATATCACCGGTAAAAGCCTGCAGGCTGCTGAAGTTGCCGAATAAGTCAAATCCCGCATTGTTAAAGGCAGATATGGAGTGGAAAACGGCATACCAGAGAGCTTGTCCCGTCCCCATGTTAGGAAGCCAATGGAGAAATAGTATTAAAGCACCGGCAGCTTCAAGAATCAAGGAAAAGGCCAATAAATAGCGTATTATATCAGCCAGATCCGCCATGGAACTTCGATTAAGAGCAAACTGCAAAACCACTTTTTGCCTTAAGTTTAAGCGGCGTCCGAATATAATAAAGAAATACGTGACAAAAGTCATCAATCCCAAGCCGCCTACTTGGATTAAAAGCAAAATGATTATTTGTCCCCAGATACTCCAATTAGCAGCAGTATCAACTACCACCAATCCCGTAACACACATGGCGGAAGTAGCCGTGAAGAGGGCCGTCAAAACATCGGGATTTCCGGTCTTAACTGCAAAGGGCATACTCAGCAAAAGAGCCCCTATGACCACGGCGCATAAAAAACTTATGACCATTACCTTAGCAGGATTAACAGTATTGGTGTTCATAGCAGTCTAACCCATTCTCTGCAGCTTTTCTAAGGACCGGGTTGGGCCTAATACCACCAGGATATCATCCTGATTTATTACCTGATCCGGTGAAGGGGATACCACAATACTGTCCCCAGTTTTAATAGCCAGGATATTAAGGCCTAGCTTAGGCCGCAGGCCGCTGCTTAGCAGGCTTTGCCCTACTAAGCTCTTGGGAGTGACCAATTCCCAAATCCCATAATCGGCTGACAGATCAATCTGTTCTATAATGCTGTTGGATACCAAAGTACGCGCCAGCCTGATACCCATATCCCGTTCCGGATGCACCACGATGTCAACCCCGATTTTTTCCAATACCTTGCCATGCATGTCGCTCTGGGCTTTGGCAATAGTCTTCTTGACCCCCAGGTTTTTAAGGGTGAGAGATGTAAGTATACTGGCTTCTAGGTCTTCACCCACTGCCACAATCACCGCATCAAAACTGGTTATATCCAAAGCTTTGAGAACCTTTTCATCCATAGCATCAGCCTGCACAGCTTGGGTAGCTACATCAGCAATATCTTGTATTTTGTCTTCATCGGTATCAATGGCCAGGACTTCATGACCCATTCTCACCAGTTCCCGAACTATGCTCTCTCCAAAACGCCCTATGCCGATGACTGCATACTGCTTTCTACGCAAATAAATCCCCTGCCTTTTTTTGCCGCCAATATGTCAATAGTTTAATCTTATTATGACTACCTTCCAATAACAAGAGGTTGAGCAACTTAACAGTTTTACGATAACATCTCTGCTCTTCTTACGCTTTAGCAGCCCTTCTCACATTCTGACATAATTTGCGCCCACCTAGATATATGTCATCCCTATGTGGTTTAATAATTTTAGAGGGAATATACGGGGGTGGAGCAATGAAATCTTTACCTATACTGAAACCACGCACGATCAAAAAATATGATCAGGGCTCCTGGGATTCGTTTACAGACCAGTTGGTAGCAGAAGAGCATTTGCAGATAACTCTCAATGGGAATAAATTGGTCTCCATGGCCTGTTCTCCTGAATACACCCGTGAACTAGCTATAGGGTATCTGGTGAGTGAAGGCTTTATCGGCCGCTATGAGGATCTGGCCACAATCAGAGTTCCTCATCCCCTGCAGGTGGAGGTGGAAACCTCATCACCAGTAGAATTTTCTTCTCCCCAGCAGATTAATACCTGCATGGGCAGAGGAAGCAACAAACAGGTGCAAAAGCGAGACTATCCAGAAGATGGTATTCCCTGGCAGCCTGCTCATCTGCTGCGGTTAATAGGGGAACTGGATGCTAGTTCCCTAACCTTTAAGAAAACGGGAGGAGTACACAGTGCCGCTTTGGGTGACCGGCAGGGAACTTTGGTAAGATATGAAGACATTGGGCGGCACAATGCGGTGGATAAGGTAATTGGCCATGCCTTTTTACGGCAAATACCTCTTCACGATAAATGCCTGTTCTTAAGTGGGCGAATTGCTTCAGAGATATTATACAAGGTGGCTCGGGCTGGTTTTCCCATGATTGTATCCCGATCCGCACCTACTTTTAAGGCAGTGGAACAAGCTGAACAACTGGGCATTACCGTAGTGGGCTTTGCCCGCGGCCCGCGCTTTAATCTATACTGCCACGAGCACCGGGTGGCTAGGCAGTAGGTGGCTGAAAAATTAGACACAGATTCACGCTGATTAATCGGGAGCTTCCTTACTTTTCATTGCTGTGAAAAAGGTTTTCTCAGTGTCATCGGCCGTTCAGGCACTCCCCCCTTCGGGGACTCCTGATGTGTTCAATCCCTACGGGTTATGAACACTATTAAGGTTGCTGATGTTCGCCAACGTTCACTATTAATGTTGCGAGGAGCGAAGCGACGTGGCAATCTCTATATCGACCCTAACCAGGGCTTTGCAGGAG
>DLUN01000055.1 GCA_003444615.1 Syntrophomonas sp. | reverse complement strand
TCGGCGGCGCTAGCTACATCTATATTGGAAGTAGGTTCATCCAAAAACAATACCCGGGGATTAACAGCCAGCGCTCTGGCAATGGCTACTTTCTGCCGTTCTCCTCCGGAAAGCGTACGGGCATCAGCATCTCTATACGCAGACATACCTACCATTTCCAGCATTTCGTCTACCCGTTTGCGTACTTTCCTGGCCCCCATTCTTCTCACCCGTAAGCCGTAAGATACATTATAATATACGGACCCCGAAAACATAAAGGAAGTCTGGGTTACCATGGACATCTGGCGCCGCAATTTCAGCAGCTGCCTTTTTTCCCAGGTAACCTTTTCCCCCAGGACTTCCAACTCGCCGGCATCATTAACCAAAAGCAAAGCCAAAATTCGCAGTAAGGTGCTTTTCCCGGAACCATTAGGGCCTAAAATAGTGTAAATTTTCTCGGCCGGGATACTGAGCTGGTCTATATTGAGAACCTCGCGATCTCCGTAGCGTTTGATAACATTATGTAATTTGAATGGTGTTTTCATAGCGGAAAGTCCTCTTTTCCAAAGCCAAAATTAGCAAGTTTATAGCAAAGGAAATAGCCAACAGTATAATACCGATGGCAATAGCAGTGCTGAAATTTCCCATCCGGGTTTCCAGAACTATGGAGGTAGTCAATACCCGGGTATGCCAGCGAATATTGCCCCCCACCAGCATTACCGCACCTACCTCAGCAATAACCCGGCCTAGTGCAGTGGTCAATGCGGCGATAATACCCATGCGGGCTTCCCGCATAATAACTGCTGCTGCCTGACGGCGGGAAGCGCCCAGAGTGGCTGCGGTATCATATACTTCCTGGTTCAAGGCCATGACCGCCCGGGCGGTAAGACCACAAACTATGGGTGCTGCCAGCAGTACCTGAGCCATAACCATAGCAGCCGGGGTAAAAAGAAGCTCATATTGTCCCAGGGGCCCCCGGCTGGTCAGTAATAAATACACCAACAGGCCTGCCAACACTGGCGGCAGGCCCATTAGGGTATAAATAGTATTCAGAATAATACGCTTTCCCCGGATATTTTTCAAAGCCAGAGCAGCTCCCACAGGTATCCCTATCAAAGCTGATAGCACTAATGCAGTTAAAGATACCTGCAGCGACAGCAGGGTAACGTTAACTATTTCCGCATCCATTTGCCAGATGAGCAAAAAACCTTCCTTTATCCCCTGGACAAAAATATCCACTTTATTCCTCCTGCAATACTAGCTCTATCTATTTGGCATCGGGTACAAATAACTGCTGGCCGAACTCATCTACTCCGAATTCCCCAATCATCTTTTGCCCCTTTTCGGAAGTCAGCCACTCTGCAAAGGCAGTGGCACCTTCAAAATCAACATGGGGGTGCTTTTCCGGATTAACGGGAATAACCCCGTAAGGATTCAATAATTCGGGACTACCTTCCACCACGGGTTCCAGTTGATAGTTGTCCTTTAAGTTCAGATAAGTAGCCCGGTCGATTAGAGTATAAGCCTTTTTCTCATCAGCCATACGGAAGGTATCTCCCATACCCTGACCAACTTCTATGTACCAATCTCCTTCAGGAGTAATGCCTGCCTTTGACCAAATGCCCTTTTCTTTCTTGTCGGTACCGGAATTATCTCCCCGGGAAACAAAGGGAGCCTGTTTTTCCTGGATAGTTGTAAATGCTTTTACTACGTCGGCTTCACCTTTGATACCAGCAGGGTCTTCAGCAGGTCCGATTATTAGGAAATCATTGTACATTACATCACGGCGGTCCACGCCATAACCCTCTTCTACAAACTGGTCTTCAGCAGCCCGGGAGTGCACCAGGATAACGTCCACGTCCCCGGCCTCGCCCATTTCAATAGCCTGACCGGTACCTACAGAAATAACCTGTACCTCATAACCGGTATCTTTCGTAAATTCAGGCAATATATAATCCAGTAATCCTGAGTCTTCCGTACTGGTAGTGGTGGCCAGTTTTAATTCTTTAACTACAGCTTGTCCATTGTCTGCAGGCCCTGGGGCCTCCTCCTGAGCACACCCGGCTAGAGCCGTCATCATAAATATGGTTAACAAGCTTATTAGCAATACAAATCTGTTTCTCTTGAAAATCATACCAAAACCCTCCTAGAATCAACATGGTTCCCCCAAAAATTGGCATAAAAAAGGGTTCCCGTCTGCCCCAGGCAAAACCAGAAACCATTATTGATTATATCTTCAGCATCATCTCCTTTCCAAATGGGAGGCGCATCGGTTTCCCCATACACCCTAACGGATTATGCTCCTTAGCTGTACAGCCTTAGGTTCATAGTCTCGGAGACAAATTTTTTGGTTACTCCTATTATGTGACTAAATATGCAATAATGTCAATTGGATCCAGCACAGTCCAGCCACAACCAGGGTTGTCCCTCATTTCACCAGCAAGAGGACACCTCCTTTTGAGGTGCCCTCAGTTTGGTATTTTAACCGTGTTTTTGTTCCTCCTCGCGGGCCAGGTATTCACGTATTATCATTCTGACCAGGGCGCTCCGGGAAATCTGTTGATCTCTGGCCAGGCGCTTAATTTCT
>DLUN01000238.1:1351-4603 GCA_003444615.1 Syntrophomonas sp. | reverse complement strand
AAAAACGGCCGTGACAGTGAGTCCAAACGTTTAGGAGTTAAACGTTATGATGGACAGGTAGTGCGGGCCGGGAATATATTAGTTCGCCAGAGAGGAACCAAAATTCATCCTGGCAAAAATGTTATGATCGGTGGAGATGATACTTTATTCGCTGTTATTGATGGCCGGGTAAAGTTCGAAAGGCTTGGGAAAAATCGCAAACAGGTAAGCGTATATCCCCTGCAAGAAACGGTTACAATGTAGTAGATGGATTATTAGATTTAGAAACCCCTGGAGCGATTCAGGGGTTTTTTGCTATAAATCTTATAAAGGAGATGCTGCGATGAATGGTGAACAGGTAATCCAACTACTGCGTCAGTTACGCCATGATTTTGGCAATCATTTGCAGGTTATCAGTGGCTATCTGGATTTGGGACGCAGTGCTGAGGTGAAAAGATATATTCAATCTTTGGCTGAAGAAATGGGCGAAGAAAGGATAATATTTGAAACCTGTTCTCCGGATACGGCTTTTTATTTTTACCAGCAGCTTTTACTGGCCCGGGAAAGGGGCATTAAGATGAGATATCAGGATTTAAGTGTTTCCTCGGTGGCAGCACTGGAAAAGAATCAGGAACCACTTAAGAGCGTGATTAAGGCAGCTGCGTCAGCAGGTGATGGCCGGATAACCGTATCAGTGCATCAGAGTGAAGACAGCGGTATTCTGCTCTACATAAGTACCGAGACAGAAACAGAACCTATTGTAGTATCAGTAATGGAGTGAAGGCCATGTTTGTGGATCATGCCAAGATTTATGTGAAGGGCGGGGATGGCGGTAATGGAATCGTCGCCTTTCGCCGGGAAAAATATATTCCCATGGGCGGTCCGGCCGGTGGAGACGGGGGGCGAGGCGGCAATGTGGTATTTGTCGCTGACGAAGGCCTAAGCACCCTCATGGATTTTAAGTATCGTAAACATTTCAAGGCAGAACGGGGTGCTCATGGGCGGGGTAAAAACATGCACGGTTCCTGGGGAGAAGATCTGGTGGTTCGTGTTCCTGTGGGAACTGTAATTCGTGATGATGACAGTGGCCAGGTGATTGCTGACTTGACCCGGGCCGGGCAGGAAGTTATTGTAGCCCGGGGAGGAAGGGGAGGCCGGGGCAATGCCCGGTTTAGTTCGTCAGTGAACCGGGCTCCCAGTATCTCGGAAAATGGTGAACCAGGCGAAGAACGCTGGATCAGGCTGGAATTAAAACTGCTGGCAGATGTGGGCCTGGTAGGCTTCCCTAATGCGGGCAAGTCTACATTGATTTCAGTAATCTCAGCCGCTAAACCTAAAATAGCCGACTATCCTTTTACAACCCTGGTTCCTAATCTGGGGGTAGTACAGACCCGGGGTCATGATTCTTTCGTAGTGGCCGATATACCTGGCCTTATCGAAGGAGCTCACCAGGGAATGGGATTGGGTCATGAGTTCCTGCGCCATGTGGAACGTACCCGGGTGCTGCTTTTTGTTCTGGATACTGCTCAAACAGAAGGACGGGATTGTCTGGAGGATTATGAAGTATTGCGCCGGGAACTGCAAGCCTTTAACCCGGATCTGGCTCATCGTCCTTTCCTTATTGTGGCCAATAAAATGGACCTGCCCGATGCCGAAACCAATTTACTCAGGCTGCAGGAACAATTCGGTGACCAGGTAATCCCCATTTCGGCTGCCGCCGGCCAAGGGATTGAGAATCTGGTCGACCGAACTTGGGAACTGCTGTCACAAGTGCCGCGGGAAGAAACGCTGACGGGAGAAGAAGTAGTAGTGCACCGTTTTGAAGAGGAAGAACCGTTTACCATCGAAAAAATTAATGGTGTCTTTGAGGTAAAGGGTAAACGCATTGAAAAACTGGTGGCCATGACCAACTTTGACACCGATGATGGTTTGCTGCGTTTCCAGCGTATCATAGAAAAGATAGGTTTGGAAGAAGCCCTGAAAGAAATGGGAATTCAGGAAGGAGATACAGTGCGTATCAAAGACCTGGAATTTGAATATTCCGAGTAGGGGACGACGACTCTGTCGCCCCGCCCTTGTAGGGGACGATGCCCACATCGCCCCGACGCAAGATAAATATTACACGAAAGACCAGTAGGGGACGATGCCCACATCGCCCCGACGGGTATGAGGGGATAACATGAGCAAACGTGAATTACTCAAAGGATGCCGCCGGGTGGTAATCAAGGTGGGAACCAGTACTCTCACTCACAGCAATGGCCAGCTAAACCTACGCAGAATAGAATCACTGGTAAGGGAAATCGCCGATCTGCACAATCAGGATATAGAAGTTTTGGTAGTAAGCTCAGGAGCTATCGGGGTGGGGGCTAACCGCATGGGGTATAAAAAGATTCCCAAAACCATTCCCGAAAAGCAGGCTCTGGCGGCAATAGGCCAAGGTGCCTTACTGCATCTTTATGAAAAATTATTTGCCGAATATGGCAAAACTGTAGCCCAGGTGCTGATAACCCGGGGCGATTTTGATGAACGAATTCGTTATCTTAATGCTACCAATGCTTTTTTGGCCATCCTGTCTATGAAAGTGATTCCTATTATTAATGAGAATGACACGGTAGTCGTCGAAGAAATTAAATTTGGTGATAATGATACTTTGTCAGCCCTGGTAGCTGGTATGGTTGATGCTGATTTGCTACTGATTTTATCTGATGTGGATGGGTTCTTCAGCAGTGATCCCCGGGTGGACTCCCACGCTACCCTGATCAGTGAAATTGAGGAAATTACCGAGGATATGGAGGGCCATTCCTACAATCGAGGCAGCAGTTTCTCTAGCGGAGGTATGTATACTAAACTAAAGGCTGCTCGCATGTGCATGGCAGCAGGCATACCTATGGTGATTGCCAACAGCAGTGAGCCCAATGTAATTCGCCGGGTAGTAGAAGGGGAACGACTGGGAACCCTGTTTATACCACGACCCGAGCGTATGCATGCCCGTAAAAAGTGGATAGCCTTTGGTTCGGTCACCCAAGGGACAGTCACAGTAGATGCTGGAGCAGAGCAAGCTTTGCTGAAGAGGGGCAAAAGCCTGCTTCCTTCCGGAGTAGTGCAGGTGCAGGGAGAATTTGAGCGAGGAGCCATTATTGCCGTTTTGAATCAAGAGGGAGTAGAAATAGCCCGGGGAGTTGTTAATTACAGCCATGAGGAAATAGTACTGATTGCTGGTAAAAAGACTAGCGAGATTGAAAAAATTCTGGGCAGCAAGGACTATGATGAAAT
>DLUN01000238.1:0-1151 GCA_003444615.1 Syntrophomonas sp. | reverse complement strand
TGGCGGTTACTCCTACCACGGTTAAAGACCAGGCCTTGATGGACATGGCTGATGCTCTGGAAGCGGGTAGTCAGGAAATTATGGCCGCCAATCGCCGCGACCTGGAGCAAGGGGAGAAGTCAGGGTTAACTGCCGCACTGTTGGAGCGGCTGATGCTGGATGAAAAGCGGATTAAAGACATGGCTCAGGGCCTGAGGGAAATAGCAGCATTACCGGACCCTGTTGGCCAAGTTTTGGAAATCAATAAACGGCCTAACGGTCTGGAAGTGGGACGCGTGAGAACCCCCATTGGAGTAATAGGCATTATATATGAGTCCCGGCCCAATGTTACCGCTGATGCGGCTGCATTATGTGTCAAAGCGGGAAACAGCATTCTACTGCGCGGGGGAGAAGAGGCCTTGAATTCCAACCGGGTAATTGCCCGTTTGATAGCCGATGCTGCTACCCGCGCCGGACTGCCGGCCGGGGCCATTCAGCTGGTGGACAGTGACGACCGGGAAGCTGCCGTTTTCATGATGCGCATGAACGATTATCTGGATGTATTGATTCCCCGCGGAGGAAAAGGTTTGAAACAGGCCGTATTAGAAAATGCTACTGTACCAGTGATCATGACTGGTATGGGTAACTGCCATGTTTATGTGGATCAATATGCAGACCTTATTAAAGCCGTGCCCATTATCATGAATGCTAAAGTGCAGCGCCCCTCAGTTTGTAATGCCGCTGAGACCTTGCTGGTTCATGAGCAGGTAGCCCAGGAATTGCTGCCCAGAGCTTTGGCTGAGTTGAAAAAAGCAGGAGTAGAGGTACGCGGCTGCCCGCGAACCCGTCAGATTGTACCGGATATAGTGGCTGCGCGGGAAGAAGACTGGGATGAGGAATACCTGGATTTGATCTTGGCAGTGCGGGTGGTAGACAGTCTGGAAGAAGCTATAGAACATATTAATACTCATGGTACCGGTCACAGCGAGGCGATTATTAGTGAGAATTACAGCAATGTACGCCGTTTTCTATCTTCCGTGGATGCGGCAGCCGTTTATGCCAATGCTTCTACCCGGTTTACTGATGGTAATGTTTTCGGATTCGGGGCAGAAATAGGCATCAGCACCCAAAAACTGCATGCCCGGGGTCCCATGGGCCTTCCCGAGCTAACC
>DLUN01000007.1:2343-2725 GCA_003444615.1 Syntrophomonas sp. | reverse complement strand
AAACCGGAAGGCACCGTTTACTACGGAATTATAAAAGCCGCCTTTACTCATCATAAGGTTTGTATCCTAGCTCCTTGAATATTTCTTTTCCCTCACCAGTGGCACAAAACTCAATGAATTTAGCTGCCATTTCCTTGTTTTCAGCACAAGTTAGCTCTACTATGGGGATAGTCTTGATCTGGTTTTCATTCTCAGGTATAGCTATAGTTTTTATCTTATCCGTAGCATTTACCGTATTTTCTTCCCATACTATGGAGGCCTGGATTTGACCCAGTTCTAGGTAGGTAATAAGTTCGTTAACCGTGGGAGTGCGTACTTCTATATTTTTATCTACATCGGCCAGAATGCCTTTTTTCTCAAATATTTTATTGGCGATTTTACC
>DLUN01000007.1:366-2111 GCA_003444615.1 Syntrophomonas sp. | reverse complement strand
CCAGCAGGGTTGTCAATAGGAACGGCAATAATGGGCACATGATAAATAACCCGTTGCTCTCTGGCTACCAGTTGTTCCTGGCGTAAAGGTTCTACTTCTTCCTCGGCTCCGGGTACGAAAAGATCTCCCGTTTTCGTTAAGATGGCCTGATTGGCTATTTGAGCTGATCCGCCGTAGGTATATTCCACTTTGCAGTTGTATTTCTCTTCAAAAGCAGCCCCGATGGGATCCATAGCTTGACGTAAGCCTGCTCCAGAGTAAACATGCAGGGTACTGGATTCATAAGTTACTTCCTCTTCCACTGGTGCTGGCTCTGTGTTTTCCGACGTGTTATCTCCAGACCCGCATCCTGCTAACATAAATACCATCAATAAACTTAATAATAACACCAATAATCTCTGTGTAACCTTCATCCCTTATTCCCCTCTCAACTATTTTGACTTAAAACACAGCCTGGGTATTTGATTAATACTGGCTATGGCGGCACAGGTGGTACCGTAAAAGTAGTAGGGCTTATCACCAATTCTGTTTAGAATAGGGAGGTAAGTCCCATTAGCTAGTATGGTGCCAGTGATCAGCAACACGTCTGCACTGTCAATAAGCTTGTTGGTATCCTTGGCACCATCCCATACCACAACTCCATATCTGGTCTGCCCGATATTGTCCGGATTCAGATCAGTAATGAATACTTGTTCGGGCCCAAATTCGCTACTACAGGCATCCAACAGGGCAGGTTGATAACCAATGATTCCTACTCGGCAAGAACCGTGCTTTTCCCGTAAATAGCTGCCTACTAGAGCAGCGCATTCCTCTGGTTCGTTATTAAGGCAATGAATAGTACGGTCAGTTTTACCCATTTTACGGGCCAGAGCATTGACAGTGGCTACCAGTAAAGCCTGGTGGCCGGGACGGTCAGGATCCAGGTTAAGCACATCCTTGACCAGACCTTCATAAGGCAGAGGATCACCGGTAAATGCCTGCCCAGCCCAGCCATCGATCTCCGCCTGTACAAGTACTTCCTTGCCTTGCAGCAAAGGGAAGTCCTTTCGATCAGGGTTGCCAATGGCTTCCTCTTTGGTAAGTGAGCGACTGCTCACAGCTACCGCAAGACTTTCTGATTCGCCATGTTCCTGCAATAGTGCTGCTAATATCTGCCAGGCATCCTGAAAAGCCATTGTTTTTCACCTCCTTATTTACAATTCAAACCCGTTGCGTGTAGAAAATTGGTTACATAACGGACATACAAAAGGGCTAAACATAAAGTTTAGCCCAGCGCGAAATATCCATTAAGGTATTGCTGTATATTTTCTTTCCGCACCGGGAGGCATAGCCGTTTCCCGCTATACCCTATCGGCCTTTATACCGTAACAATTGTCCCAGGTATAGAGGCTCGAAAATTACAGATCACCAACGAGTATTAAATTGTTACAGGGTGTCATTCGACACTACAAAACAGAATCCTGCTTTCTATCCAAACTATCTGTCCCATCAAGAAAGATAACAGCACTAATCTGCTTTAGCAGTACCTACATGCACATCGTAACCACCGGCTCAGGGTTATGGTAAGATGAAATCAAATTGTTAAAAAATTTGGAATAGAAGGATTATTCAGGCGAATGTAGAAGTTTTTATAAAACGAACAACGTTCGGCACAACTGAACAAAACAGTTGCAAATGGTTTCATAAATTGAAATTCTACTGAATTTAATAGAATAAGGCCATTTAGCAACCCGGAACTATGGTTT
>DLUN01000007.1:0-135 GCA_003444615.1 Syntrophomonas sp. | reverse complement strand
GCAAATCATTGCAGATGCAGGGGAAGGTCAGTAAAAATAGGAGGGGTGTTTAATGGACAAAAAACCGGTTTTTTACGGTTGGTGGATTGTAGCGGGGTGTTTCCTGCTGACCTTTACTGGTATTGGTATCGCTAT
>DLUN01000096.1:9808-10083 GCA_003444615.1 Syntrophomonas sp. | reverse complement strand
CGTCCGCAGCGTCAGATGTGTATAAGAGACAGCTGGAGGGCTACATGATCTTCATCTGCTTCTATGTAAAGTACTTTTACTGCCTTTTTCTCCCCCTTTATGGCAACAGCATTTTTATCTACATGACCCAGCTCGCGGATAGTGTTCATTACTGTCTGTGACGTCAGTTTTATTGTTTCGGCTGCTTTCTCCCCACTCCTTCGGTAGGGCGTACTGACGGCTTCTTCGATTAATTTTGCCTTTAAAGATGTATCAAGCTTGTCGTGTGCTTTTAT
>DLUN01000096.1:0-9575 GCA_003444615.1 Syntrophomonas sp. | reverse complement strand
GTCCTTTTATAGCTGACTTCGCCAAAAATAGTTGCTAGATTCTTTTGGTCAGCTTTGCTTTTTATCACCCAGTTGCGTTTCCTGTCCGCACTGTTCCTTACTGCCTCATCCATCTTTACCAATGCTTCAGCCACTAGCTTTACCCCAACTTCATCTAGCATTTCTTTGGTAGCAATTATGTATTCAGATATATCTCTTTCCTCGATAAAAAGTCTTTTTAACTCTTCTTCGAATCTTTGGCTGATTGTTGCTGCAAT
Source organism: Syntrophomonas sp. (assembly GCA_003444615.1). Taxonomy (GTDB): domain Bacteria; phylum Bacillota; class Syntrophomonadia; order Syntrophomonadales; family Syntrophomonadaceae; genus DTU018. Next base: position 9,318 of record DLUN01000096.1, on the reverse strand, counting down.
TTTCTGTATAATTAGTTCCATAAGAGTTTCTCCTTTGCTATAAATATAGGGCTTTTGGACATCTCTATATTATCACAAGGAGATTCTCTTTCTCTTATTTATTTTTCTGCTTCTTTTTCCCAAAGTAATTTTACGCTAAGCTAATATCTTGCTGCTGACTACCATTTGTCCAATGACATAGTGAAGGTCTCCGTGTCATCAATATTATCAAGATCCTGGCTGAGTTTTTTCTGCATTTGCTGGATCTGACCTTGATAATCCAAATAATCCTTGCGCTGCACCTGGTGTTCGCTACGGCTGGCTAAATCAGCAAATAATTGTTCCAGTTCTCCCAGATGACCAAGTGCTTCGTTCAACAACAGCTCTGAATTCATCTTTACTACCTCCCAGAACTTATTACAGCCATAGTTTGCTCATAAGCTGAGTTTTTCAAACTATTAATAGGTAGCAAGGGGGCATTTGGGCATGAGATTAAAGAATTAACCGTCAATTTCGAATAATATTTGTTGAAATTACTATATTAAAAGGAGAGTTGTTATGAAGCACAATCCTGATGACCGCCGAGATAATGTAGAAAGAATCCAGTTTAACATTGACCATACCATAAGAAACATTGAGCTGGTAGAAGAGATGATGGCTGAAACCGATGATCCCAAGACAATACAAGCCCTAAAGAAAAAGAATGAGCGCCGGGAAGATGCCTTGGAACGTATGAGACTGGAAATACGCGATGAAGCCATTGACCGGGAAAAGGGGTATGAGTAATCCAACTCTTGCCATGGTTCTTATACTGATGTTACAATGTTTGTAATTTAATATAATTAGTCAGGCATATGCTGGGCCGATTATTGGCAGCGGAATAAAACCGTGGGACTATTGTTTTTGTAAATATACTAAGTCCCACGGTTTTTTTACTAATACCAAGGAGTGTTGATATGGATCGGTTAACGGTAAATATTTCTGACTTTCTTTTGCGGCACACCGTTGAGCGCACCAATAGTCAAGAATTGGCAAAACCTGAATATCGTAAACGAGTCGCCTATCTGGAAGCATGGATTAGCATCATCGGTAACATATTTTTAGCAGTCATAAAAATGGTATTCGGCCTTATGCTTAACAGTATTTCTATGCTGGCAGATGCTGTTCATACAGCTTCTGATGTATTGACTTCGTTAGTGGTAATTATAGGTTTCAAGATGTCCTCAATGCCCGCTGATCAGAGACATCCTTATGGACATGGCCGCATAGAGTTTATCGCTACCCTGATAATTGCTTTAATGCTTTTGGCAGTGGGCGTTAAGTTTGGTTACGATTCTTATCAGCGCTATTTGGCTAATACTCCAGTTCGCGGCAGCTTACTGATAGCAGCTTTTATGGTCGCAGCCGCTTTGGTGAAAGAATTGATGTCCAGAATATCCATAGAATTGGGAAACCGTATTAAGTCTTCAGCCTTGATTGCTGATGCTTGGCATCACCGAACCGATGCCATAGCCTCGTTTTTGGTAGCTGTGGCCATATTGGCATCAAAATATGGCTATTATCGCGTCGATGCCGTTTTAGGTATGGCTGTGTCAATTTTAATAATCTGGACTGGCATTGAAATATTTTTAGACTCATCTTCCAAAATAATCGGTGAAGCGGATGAGGAACAATTAGAAAGGATTAACGAATTGGCCTATACTGTACCTGGTGTAATGTCCACCCATGATATTGCTGTACATGACTATGGAGCTTACAAAGTAATCTCCCTTCATATTGAAGTGGATGGCTCATTGCCCTTGGTTAAAGCTCATGATATTGCTGAAAAAGTTGAAGATATCATAAACGGTGATTTATACGCAATGACCACGGTGCACCTGGACAGTTATAATGACACATCTCATTCCTAAAAGGAGACTTCGGATAAATAATTATAGTGTGGCTGAGGCAAGCTAATAAAAAAAGAGGTGTCGGTTATGTTAGTTGATCGTGCCCGGGAGATCATGGAGTCCAAAGGGGTAATTGAAGTTCTCTATCAGGGACATCCAGTTTGGATTGAACAGATTGAACAGGATTCGGCTCATATTCGCCTGTTGGATAATAACCACCGTTTAAGTGTTCCCATTAACATGTTGAGAGAAACTGAATGAGAGCTCGGAAGATGACCGCTGGAAGCATAGCCAGTGGTCATTTTAATTAGCCGGATTTGTATCTACATATATAATCCGAATTTCCTCCTTCGGCAGATGGGAAACGTATTATAAACCGTGTTCCTTCATTCGACGAACGTATATTTATGTTGGCTTGGTAACTTTTAAGAATGTTGTAGGTGACATACATTCCCAAACCCGTACCGTGTTCCTTGGTAGTCACGAAAGGTTTGCCAAGATGAACTTGGATTTCTTCGGGTATTCCATGACCGCTGTCCTCTACTTCTAATACAATTTCGTTATTTTGCATGGAGGTTCGTATTTCCACAACCCCTCCAGATGGCATAGAGTCCAATCCATTGCGTACCAAATTAAGGATAACCTGCCGGATTTCTCTGGGGTCAACTAATATATCCGCAGTATCACCAGTTACCAGGATCACGTCTTTGTCTTCCTTGCGAGCATCAGCCTGGAGCAACAGCAGCATAGTAGTTAATATTTCATTTAGATTATGATTTTCCACATTGCGAACCCTTGGTTTGGCTATGGATAAATACTCAGTAATTATATCATTGGCCCGTTCCAGTTCGTCGATCATCAACATAAAATAGGAAGAGTATTTCTGTAAATCCTTATCACCCTGTAGCAGCTGGATAAAACCCTTTACCGATGTCATGGGATTTCTAATCTCATGGGCTACACTAGCTGCCATCTTCCCGATTAATTCAAAACGATCAGTATTAACCATGCTGTTTAAATAGCTGAAGGGGTCTTTACAACTGATAAAAGTAAAGTCGTGAATTTGCGCTAAACCTAGAAGTTCAAGGAGTCCGCATTTCTCCAATTGAAATGGACACAAAGCAATTGTTTGCAGAGAACCAATAATATTTTCCACCTTGGCCTCATAATCTAGGTATTTTTTCCAGGATCTAAAGTCTGTCCAAACTGTACTGCCGCAAACCCTGATACCTTCATAACCATTACTAATGGCTGCCTTCAATTTAGTGATCCAGGCCTGTACTATCCTATCTGCATCTAGTTCTGAAACTTGATACCAATCACGATGATTATATAATTCTATTTGCTCTGTATATGATTGGAAATCGGGTATGGCAGCTTCTAAGGCCTCCCTAGCTTCCGAAACATCCAATGGCTCCGAAACCACCCAGATACAGAATTCATTGTTTTCTAATCCGGCCTTAAAATACGGGACAACTATCCCTAGTAAATCACTTTTGCTCCCAAAAAAGGAACAAATATGAGTACCCCACGGTATGTCGTTTATATAAGGAATGCCAACTTTGCGCAGATTTTCAACCAGTTCTTGGTCCAAGCTTGATCCCCCTTTTTGTTTTAAGTATTTTTAATTTCTCTAAATGGTTTCTGTTTCCTTTATTTGCATGTGATGTTTTTAGCGCCATCTTTTGACACTAATAATAGCTAACAATAATATAAATTTTGGTATTATTTAAGTTAAGTTTAAGCCCAAGTGTTACCAGTGCAGAGGTTGCCAGTATGCCATATTGACTAAACTGTCATTATATAGTAAACTTTTCTCAATTTATCTGGGAGTGAATTGTTAATTGGAAGAAATACCGGAGCGATGTATCTTAGGTAAGCAGTTACTTAGAATAAGCGTCAAGTATTGCCAAGCGGATTTCCATCTGTTGGTAAATACATGTCGCTTATTTTATTTTAGCAGGTGCATTAATAATATCGCCGCCCATATGGCTGGAATAATTAGGGGGTAGTTGGTTTGTCAGGAGAACACTTATTTTGGCCGTTGCTCTTGCAGCTTACTCTAATAATAATTAACGCTTTATTTGCATGTGCTGAAATTGCTGTAATTGCGATGAATAATAATAAGCTGGCTAAACTGGTTAGTATAGGTGATAAGCGGGCCGTTCGTCTGGCCCAATTAACTGAACAGCCTGCTCGCTTCCTATCAACTATTCAAGTTGGTATCACACTAGCCGGATTTCTGGCCAGTGCCTTCGCGGCTAATAATTTCTCGGATCTCCTGGTAAACTGGTTGGTTAGTTTAGGCGTTGCCATTTCTCCTGCCACCCTAGATACTTTATCTGTTATAGCCATTACTTTAATACTATCTTACTTTACTTTAGTATTTGGTGAATTAGTGCCCAAGCGGGTGGCCATGCACAAAGCAGAAGAAATAGCTCTGGCCATGTCTGGGCTGGTATATTTTGTTTCCCGGATATTCAGTCCTATTGTCTGGTTGTTGACGGTGTCCACTAACTCCCTGCTGCGTCTTATAAGCATTGACCCTTTTGCTGATAATAATGATATTACCGAGGAAGAAATTCGTATGATGGTGGATGCGGGTAGCGAAAAAGGTGCTATCAGCCACAATGAAAAGGATATGATTCAAAATATATTTGAATTCAACGATAAAAATGCGGAGGATATTATGACCCATAGAACTGAAGTGGCCATTCTTTGGATGGATGAAAGTGTCCAGCAGTGGGAGCAAACCATTTTGGAAAATCGTCATTCAGTTTATCCAGTATGCGAGCAGAGTCCCGATAAGGTTATAGGTGTATTAAAAGCTATGGATTACTTTCGAGTTAAAGATAAAACCCGTGATAATATTATTGAACAAGCCCTCAGGCCAGCTTATTTTGTACCCGAAACCGTGCGAGCTGATGTACTGTTTAACAATATGAAAAACAGCCGTAACCATTTTGCCATTGTTTTGGATGATTACGGGGGCATGAGCGGTATCGTAACCATTAATGATCTTTTGGAAGAAATTGTTGGTGACCTGGAAGATGATGATACCGTTCCAGCTGAACCTCCTTTAATTGAGCAAATTGAACCGCAAACCTGGAGAATAGCTGGGGCAGCTCCTTTGAATTTAGTCTCTCAGCAACTGGGAGTAGACCTGCCTGAGGACGGCTACGATACTTTTGGTGGATTGATATTTGGGTTACTGGGAAGTATCCCTGAAGATGGAAGCACACCCGAACTGGAGGTGTATGGACTTATAATCAAGGTTACAGAAATTAGAAATCACCGCTTGGAAACGGCTTTGGTCTCTTTCGATGAGCAGTTAGCCAGCAATTATAATTGACTAAACCGCCTCAGGCCACTCTATAATTTACGTTTGAAAAGAATACCCAGAGTATTGGGACCACAATGGCTGGAAATCGTGCATCCAGCTCTGGTTTCAATCACTTCTTCAAAATCTGCGTACTTATCCACTAGTTCTTTCACCCTGGCCACGGTTTTATCTGCACACACAGGGTGAGTTATAAATATCCGGCTATAATCGATATCGGTACGATTACTCAATCGATCTTTCACATAATGTTCCAGACAGTGTTCAAAACTGCCCCGGTACTTCTTACCAACTTTCATTTTTCCGTGTACAACTTCAATACATGGTTTTATATTGAGGATTTTGGCACCAACTGCTTCCAACCCAGAACAACGGCCTCCCTTGTGTAAATAATCGAGGCGGTCAATAACAAAACTAGCTTCTACCTTAGGAATAGTCATGTCCAGAGTTCGGCATATTTCGGTGGGGTCTTTTCCCTGTTGAGCCATAACAGCAGCATCATAAACAATATGGCCGCTGCCGGTGGAAAGATTACGCGAATCAATCACATATACATTATTGAACTGACCCGCTGCCAAACAAGCATTCTGATAACAGGTGGAAAACTCGGAGCCGATACAAATATGAATTATCGCCTCATACTGAGGGGAAAGTTCCTGGAATACCGAGACATATTGGTACACATTTACTGCTGAGGTTTTGCAGAATTGTTCTTCTTGTTCCACCAATCTAAAAATATCAGGGGGAGTTATGTCTACACCATCACGGAATACTTGCTCACCGGCGATAATATGTAAAGGAATCAAAGTAATGTTCATGGCCTTAATAATGTTTTCTGATAGATCGCAGGTACTATCTGCTGTTATTTTTACCATTCTCCTCGCCCTCTTTAGAAAAACAGTCTTTTTACTAACCACTGGTTTAATGATAAGAACCTGTAATAAGGTAATTGGTTAATATTATTGTATTTTGCTTGGCAAAAATATATCACTTCCCGCGACCAGAGAAGCTCACTAACACTAATTATATACTACCTGCCGCTGTAAAGGTTGTCTTCTCCAGCAGCTAATAGCGGCGCAGGTACGATTCTATATATTGGCGCACTTGGTGAGCAGGCTCAAATATGCCAAAGTGGCCTTCACATAATATATCTGCTTCCAACTCCAGCAGTCGCTCCATAGACCTGCGCCATTGGTCAATGTCTGATCCCCATTCCCGGTTAAAAGGACCGTGTATATCTTGTCCGAACAATACCTTTACCCCCGCACATTGGCAAAGAATTGAAATACTCCCGGGAGTATGGCCAGGAGTGTGTAAAAAGACCAGTTCCATTTGCCCCAGTTGCAATGTTTCACTGTCTTGTCTGATGATATGGTCTACCTTTACAGGTTGATAGTCAATACCGTACCAAGAGGCTGCGGTAAGCCGGGAGTCGCCCTTTTCTACAGCATCAAGCTCCAAAGCAGGGGCTACTACCTGAGCCCCAGTTTTACTCTGAAGTTCCTTTAACCCTCCAATGTGGTCGATATGACCATGAGTAACTATTATGTAGCGTATATTGCTGGCAGAAAAACCGCACTTTGCAATATTACCCAGTACCCGCTCGGTTCCCTTGCCTGCCCCAGCGTCAATAAGGGCGCATTCCTGCTCCGACTCCACTAAATATATGCAGCAATCATCTGGATGTGACAGGTTGCTTCCACCCACCTGGTAAACATGTGGACAAATTTTAACCGCCATGAGATAGTTAACCTCCTCGCTGTTCGCTATTAGCAGTTTATGGTCATTATATCCAGTGATGTTGGCACAGGCAAACCGGATTTGCGGGGCGAAAACTGGCATATAAAAAAGAAGGCCTTCTTCTCATCTGTCTCTTAAGCAAATAAGAGGTACCCTGAAAAGAATGCCTTCCCATTAAATAACCGTTAACTTTGGGTTTGAGCTGCTACCAAGCGTGTCGCCCCATACTTGTCACGTAAACGCGGTTTTTCAATCTTACCGGTTGGATTACGAGGCACATTATCAAAAATTATCACCCGGGGGCGTTTGTAGCGCGGCATAGGGGCACAAAACTGTCTTATTTCCTCCTCCGTACAGCTATAGCCCGGTTTTAATTCGATAATAGCCGCTGCTATTTCACCTAAGCGTTTATCGGGTAATCCTATTACGGCTACATCTTTTATAGCTTCATGAGCGCGGAGAAAATCTTCAATCTGCACGGGATACAGGTTTTCTCCCCCACTTATTATCACGTCTTTTTTCCGGTCAACCAAATAAATAAAACCGTCTTCATCCATACGGGCCATATCACCGGTATACAACCAGCCATCCCTGAGTACTGCTGCAGTTGCTTCAGGGTCCTTATAATAGCCTTTCATGACTCCCGGCCCATTTACTACTAATTCCCCAACCTCCCCGTTAGAAATAGCAACTCCATTGTGATCAACAATCTTAGCTTGCCAGTTGTGGCCGGGAATCCCTATAGCCCCAACTTTGTGTATGTTTTCTAATCCCAAATGTACACATCCAGGGCCAATTGATTCACTAAGGCCATAATTTGTATCATAGAGATGACCGGGAAAATACTTTTTCCACCGGCGAATCAAGCTGGGTGGCACCGGTTGCGCACCTATATGCATTAGCCGCCACTGGGACAGCTCATAATCATCCAGATTAACATCTCCTCTTTCAATAGCATCCAAAATGTCTTGGGCCCAGGGAACCAAAAGCCAGACAATAGTTATTTTTTCTTCGGACACCGTTTTGAGTATCCATTCCGGCTTAACCCCTCTTAGTAATACGGCTTTGCTGCCTGATATAAGACTGCCAAACCAGTGCATCTTAGCACCGGTATGGTAAAGCGGTGGAATACATAAAAAGTTGTCTTCACGGGTTTGCCTGTGATGAGCCTGTTCGGTATAAGCCGCTGACATCAAGCTGCGGTGAGTATGCAAAATAGCTTTGGGGAACCCAGTGGTCCCAGAAGAAAAGTAGATAACCGCATCATCATCATCAGATAAATGAATACCAGGATCTTCTGAAGAACAATTGGCGGTAAGGCGATCATAACTTTCGGCAAAAAGAGGACGATTTTCCCCGGCATAGAATAAAATTTTCACTTTGGGGATTTGATCGATAATTGTTTCCATCCGGTCAATAAACTCCGGACCGAATATTAAAGCCACACTGTCTGACAAATCCAGGCAGTATTTGATTTCCTCAGCTGTATAACGGAAATTCAAAGGAACAGCAATAGCTCCAGTTTTTAATATGCCAAAATAAATAGGCAGCCATTCCAAGCAATTCATCAACAGAATAGCCACCTTATCACCTTTTTTAATTCCTCTCTTGATTAACAAATTGGCCAGTCGATTTGCTTTTTCGTCGAACACTCGCCAGGTCATATCCCGCCGGTATTCTCCAGCCGGATTGTTCTCAATCAGTTCATATTCCAGCCAGGTTACGTTGTGCCTTTCCTGCAGATCCATGTTAATCTCGGTGAGGCATTTTTCCTGTCCGTACATTTGTGCATTGCGTACCAAAAACTCTGTAATAGGCATTTTCTTTCCTTCCTCCCGTCCTACCTAACCAATAATAAATAATAATAGATAATAGACCATACTACCATAAAAGCAGTACACACTACTGAAAATTATAAAACTTAAATGGACAGTTAACAACCACCTTCTTTCAGTCGCAAGCCTAATGAGTTCCTAATATTTTCCACTATTTATCTATATCTTGTTTTTTGCGCTTCCCACCACCTGGCTCCATTTTTACCTCCATATTAATAGTCACATTATGATTTTATATTCATAAAATGTAGACGACTCGATACTATGTTTATTAAAAACCAGCTTTTTGCTGTCTATGGTTATTATTTTCAGGAAGGAGATAATACTTATGGCTTATTGGCTTTTTTGCCAGGTATGTAACCAGTGGAGCAGATTTCCTACCCCCTTATCAGATGAAAAAACATGCCCCTTCTGCAATAATCAGTATACAAAGTCGAAGCACTTTAATAGCTCTCATGCAGATCATGAAGTAATAAGTAAGTTGAAAAATCTGCAGAATAAACCACCAATGACTACTGGCGACACAACCTCAGAT
>DLUN01000084.1 GCA_003444615.1 Syntrophomonas sp. | reverse complement strand
ACCCGTTGCCCCAGTCTCTCCAGTGGCTCCCGTTTCACCGGTAGCACCTGTTTCTCCAGTCTCTCCAGTGGGGCCAGTCGGACCAGTAGGTCCAGTTTCGGTTGCCCCAGTTGCCCCGGTATTGCCGGTAGCGCCTGTGTTTCCTGTAGCACCAGTGGATCCAGTGGTCCCAGTTCCAGTAGCCCCAGTAGCTCCAGTATTACCTGTATTTCCTGTAGCACCGGTATTGCCGGTAGCTCCAGTGGTTCCAGTTCCGGTTGCCCCAGTTGCCCCGGTATTGCCGGTAGCGCCTGTGTTTCCTGTAGCACCAGTAGATCCGGTGGTTCCGGTTCCAGTGGCACCGGTAGCTCCAGTATTCCCAGTATTACCCGTTGCTCCAGTTGGGCCAGTAGGTCCGGTTGCACCGGTGTTTCCAGTTGTTCCGGTGCCATAAGGACCAGTAGGTCCAGTAGGACCAGTAGCTCCAGCAGGACCTCTTCGAGGTGGTATTAGTGGAGGGGGCGGTGGCCATGGGGGGAAAGGATAGCAATGATGGCCATGAATACAATGATAATGCCCTGGAGGTCCGCCCTTCTTCACTTTTATTAAGGGCTTATGATGCATGTGAAATTCATCGTGCAATTTAATCTAAACCTCCTTATCTATGGTTATATAGCAATATATGGAATGCGGGGGAAAGCTGTGATACTATTCGACCAGTTTTTTCATGGCCAGTCTATACTGCAGCCTGCTTTTTATGCCCTGAACTTAATCTGATCAATAGAAACTATTTTTGACGCTGAGACATATTGTAACAACAAATATCTGCATGACTGTGCAGATACAAAGTAGCTATCTGCTGACTTAGAAGCTATTCAGGGACAGAAAGGATAGATGGCATGGGATTATGTAAAGTTTTGATTCTTGGCGGCAGCGGAATGTTAGGACATAAACTCTTCCTGCATCTTTCCAAGCAGGCACATTTAGAGGTATTTACTACCGTACGCAGCAATGATTTAGCCAAATATATACCCGAATCCCTGGTAACTGCCATGATATGGGGTGTTGATGCTGGTAATTTCCCAAAGATAGTCGAAGTTTTGGATACCATTAAACCTCATGTGGTGATCAATTGCATAGGTTTAGTAAAACAGAGTCCCCTGGCCAATGACGCAGTACTAAATATATCCGTTAATGCCCTCTTGCCTCATCTCATTGCCCAGGCATGCGGAGAAAGAGGCATTCGTTTTATTCATATCAGCACTGATTGTGTTTTTGCAGGTACCAAGGGTTACTATACCGAGGATGATGTAGCTGACGCAGTGGATCTTTACGGAAGAACTAAGTTGTTGGGTGAAGTGAATTACCCCCATACCTTGACTTTGCGCACGTCAATTATCGGTCATGAACTCCATACTAAACAAGGTCTGGTAGAATGGTTTCTTGCCCAGACAGAATGGGTACAGGGCTATTGCCGTCACATCTTTTCAGGATTTCCAACTATAGAGCTAGCCAAAGTATTAGCCGATTGTATCATTCCTAATACCAGTTTAAGCGGTGTATACCATTTATCTTCACAGCCTATTTCCAAATACGAACTTCTGAACTTAATAGCCAGGCAATATGGCAAATCCATTGTAATTGAACCTTATTACGATACTGCTTGTGATCGTTCTCTGAATTCTCAGCGCCTGCGCAGTTTAATCAACTATTCTGCTCCTAGCTGGGCGGATATGGTGGCTGCTATGTATCAGGACTACCTGGATTCACCCTATTACCAACATGGGGAGGCTTAATAATGTCACTGGTTAAAGATAAAACTGTGCTGATCAGCGGAGGAACCGGGTCACTGGGGAAAGTATTAACCCGCCGGCTGCTGAATGACCAGTCTAATCTGCCCCGGAAGATCATTATTTTTTCCCGGGACGAAGCTAAACAGCATTTTATGAGAGTGGATTACCAGCAGAAAACCAGGGTTACTGATGAAATCATTTATGAGGATTTTCGCCGTTTAGTAGAATTCCGCATAGGCGATATACGGAATTACCATTCCGTGTGTTCAGCCTTGGATGGTGTAGACGTGGTTATCAATGCGGCCGCCCTGAAACAGGTACCTTCTTGCGAATACTTCCCTTATGAGGCAGTACAGACCAATATTGTTGGAGCCTATAACATCGTTCAGGCTATTAAACAACATAAGTTTCCCATTCATACAGTGGTAGGGGTATCTACCGATAAGGCATGTAAACCTATAAATGTAATGGGCATGACCAAAGCCATCCAAGAACGAATTTTTATTGCGGCTAATATTGCTGTTCCTTCGACACGCTTCGTATGTGTTCGCTACGGCAATGTGCTGGCTTCACGGGGATCAGTTATACCCCTCTTTCATGAACAGATCAAAAATGGGGGACCAGTTACTATTACTACACCTGATATGACCCGTTTCCTGCTGTCCCTTGATCGGGCAGTTGATACAGTGTTAACTGCTTTGGAAGATGCTGCTCCGGGAGAAGTATATGTTCCCAAAGTACCTTCTGCACGCATAGTAGACGTAGCCAAAGCTTTAATCGGCTCTCGTCCTGTTGAAACTGTATTTACAGGTATTAGACCTGGAGAAAAGGTGCATGAAATACTAGTTTCCGAAGAAGAGGCATGGCATTCCTATCCAAGGAGGGACTATTACGTAATAAAACCCATGCTGCCTGAACTCTGGCAGTCAATTTCTAAGGAGACACCCCTGACGAAAGAATACAGTTCAAGAGACAACGTGCTTAACCTTGAGCAAATCAGCGAGTTGCTAAGGTTTCATAATCTGGATATTGATTCGGAATTAAAATACGATGGAGAGTTTTTGCGATGAAAATAATGACCATACTGGGGACACGGCCGGAAATAATCAGGTTAAGCCGGGTGATTCCTCTGTTAGATCAATTATGCCAGCATGTTCTGGTTCATACTGGTCAAAACTTCGATTCCCGCCTCAAGGATGTTTTTTTCAGTGAATTGGGGCTGCGTTCACCTGATTATGAATTTGACTGCCCGTTGATAAGCAATATGGAACAGATAGGTACCATCTTAAAGGCTTGTGAAAAGGTTATTTCCATTGAACAACCCGACAGGGTACTCATATTGGGCGATACCAACAGCGCTTTGGCAGCTATCGCTGCCAAACGAGCAGGTGTTCCGGTATTTCATATGGAGGCGGGCAACCGCTGCTACGATGATCAGGTACCGGAAGAGGTCAACCGGCGTATTGTAGACCATTGCAGCGATATACTTCTACCCTATACAGAAAGAAGCCGGGCGAATTTACTAAGAGAGGGAATCGCCTCTGAGCGTATTTTCGTTATAGGCAATCCCATTTTTGAAGTCTTGCAGTTTTATTCTGCTCAGATCCAAGCCAGCCCTGTATTACAAGACTTACAGCTGGAACCCCATAAATATTTCCTGGTAACCCTGCACCGGTCAGAAAATGTAGATAATGTGGAGCGGCTGAGCCAGCTAATGGAGGCTTTACAGCTGCTTAATCTTGAATATGAAGTTCCAGTAATCTGCAGCCTGCATCCCCGTACCCGTTCCCAACTTCTAAAAAGGGGAATTACCGTTGCGGGTGACGGAGTCAAAATGCTTGAACCCTTGGGATTGTTTAATTTTGTTCGTTTGGAACAACAGGCATTGTGTGTATTAAGTGACAGTGGAACCGTTCAGGAGGAATGCTGTATCATGCAAATTCCCAATGTTACTCTTCGCCATGTTACTGAAAGACCAGAAACAGTTGAATGCGGCAGCAGTATCTTAGCTGGATGGGATCCTGGCATTATTTTACAAGCAGTAGATGCGGTTATAAATTTGGACTCAAAATGGGCAATGCCCTTTGAATATCTAAGAGACTCGGTCAGCACCACGGTCGCCAAAATTATAATGGGAAAATATCCGGAATAGACTAAGAGGTGATATCATGAGCATTTCGCACTTAATTGATATAAGCAGTCACCGGGGATTGATCTGGCATGAAGATTTTATTGTGCACTTAGCCAGCATTATTCGGCCCCGGGTATATGTTGAACTGGGAATATCCAAATGTGCAGTATTCAACCGTATCATACCCTTTGCGGAAAAACTAATTGGAGTAGATGTAGACCCCCGGGCAGAAACATTCATGCAAAAAAGTGAAAAAACCAGTTTTGTCCTGGCTACCACCCAAGAGTTTGCCAAGCAGTTAGCCCAGGAACCCTTGATGATTGATATGCTGTTCATAGACGCTGATCACGATCAGGAAGCCGTTTTGAATGATTTTCGCAGCTTTTTTCCTTTTGTATCTCCCCATGGAATCATCCTGCTTCATGATGTTCACCCCGGCAGTCAGGCATTTATCAGGCCAGAGTGGTGCGGCACGGCTTATCTGGCGGCTGAAGAACTGTCCCGGCAAACCGACGAGTATGAAATGGTAACTATTCCTGTATCTCCAGGCTTGGCTATCTGCCGGAAACGACGGAGTCAATTATCCTGGAAAGAACCGCATCTTCCTGTTCCCTCCAGAAGATACTCTATCGTCTGCATTTGCCAAGTATACAACGAACTCAGCAAAGGAAACCTGGAGCGCTTTGTAAAGTACGTCAAGCCCCTGGTAAATGCGCTGGTGGTTTACGATGACGGCAGTACAGACGGCAGTTACGAATACATGCTGCAGCAAACTCCTTATGTAATTCGAGGTATTAAAAACGATTTTGTTAACGAAAGAAGTCATAAGCAGCGGCTGTTGGAAGAAGCTTTGCAACTATCTCCCGATTTCATTTTGTGGCTGGATGCTGATGAAGTGCTTACTGCCCATGCGGCCGAATACCTGCAAGCGTTATGCGCCATGTGTGAAGAAGAACAGGTGGATGGGGTAGTATTTCACGAGATAAACCTGTGGCGGAGTAACAACTGGAGACGGGTAGACAGTTTATATGATGCGGGCTGGTTTGTGCGTTTATGGCGGGTTACTCCGGGAATGCGTTATGAAGAGACCCTGCCGGGATTACACCAGCGTCCCTATCCTGACAACATCAAACGTATACAGTGGACAGATGCAGTGAAGGTATTGCATTATGGTTTTTCTACCAAGCAGCGACTGGCTCATAAGTATCTAACTTATCAAGCCCACGGGCAAAGGGGATATGAAATGCTGGACCGGTTAATAAGTGAAGAACAATTGGTGCTGGAGAAAGTGCCCCGCTCTTTGTTTCCGCCCGGGTTGTATCAGGATGATGAAAAACCGGTTCCCCTTACCTGGGAAGAGTCCCTGGCCTATGTGGAAGAATACCGGTCCGAAGTATTCCGGCCTCATTTCTCCATTATCTGTTTGATTTACAAAAGTGTTAAATGGCTAAAGTTTGTTTATGAACAGGTATTAAAGTACACGGAAATGGACGATAAGGAATTTTTCTTTGTGGCCAATGATGCCACGGAAGAAGTGCT
>DLUN01000223.1:4573-4757 GCA_003444615.1 Syntrophomonas sp. | reverse complement strand
ATAATTAGGAAAGGTGGAAAATCCCATGAAAAACAAGCGGATAATAACCTGTGCTGTAACTGGATCGGTGCATATACCGACCATGTCAGAATATCTTCCCATTACCCCGCAGCAGATTGCGGAGAATGCCTTGGGGGCAGCCGAAGCTGGCGCAGCCGTTGTCCATATTCACGCCCGCAACCCC
>DLUN01000223.1:4397-4533 GCA_003444615.1 Syntrophomonas sp. | reverse complement strand
TCAGTAGTGCCGGAACGGCCAACACTAGCCGTGAGCGTTAGCAAACATCAGTAGTGCCGGAACGGCCAATGACACACTAGGAACCCATTTTCACAGCCCCCCGGCAGGGTCTATAAAATAATTAGGAAAGGTGGAA
>DLUN01000223.1:2820-4120 GCA_003444615.1 Syntrophomonas sp. | reverse complement strand
CATATTCACGCCCGCAACCCCGAAAACGGCATGCCCACATCAGATCTCAAGGTTTTCGAAGAAATAATCAGCCGGATCAGAGATAAAAACAAGGAGCTGATCATCTGTTTGACCACCGGTGGAGGAGCTGGAATGTCAGTAGATGAGAGAGTCTCAGTAGTTCCGGCATTTAAACCGGAATTGGCTTCCTGTAATTTGGGCACTATCAACTGGGGAATCTTTGCCATCGCGGAAAAGTACAAGGAATTTAAATACGAGTGGGAAAAAGTTATGATCGAACTCACCAAAGGCTACATCTTCCAAAATTCATTTTTAGACCTGATGAAAATGACCTCTATTATGGCCGAAAACGGCACCAAACCTGAACTGGAGGTTTATGATGTAGGCCATTTATACAACTGTGCATTCCTGTTGCAAAAAGGTTTCCTCAAACCTCCTGTTTACCTGCAGTTTGTGACCGGCATCCTGGGTGGTATCCAGAGCACTCCTTATGATCTTATGGCCTTGCACACTACCGCTGACCGCCTCTTCGGTGCTGGCAACTACCGGTGGTCGGTAATTGGTGCGGGACGCCAGCAGTTTCCCATGTGCACCATGGGGCTGCTCCTGGGCGGTAATGTACGCGTAGGTATGGAAGATAATCTTTATGTGGCCAAAAACGTGCTGGCCAAAAACAATGCAGAACTGGTAGCCAAAATGGTCGGTATTATGCGTCAGTTTGACCTGCAGCCCGCCACCCCGGCCGAAGCTCGTGAAATGTTGAGTTTATAAGGTATTCTTAACCAACTGTCCTTACTTCCGCTAAGTCACAGTTTATGGCAGCCGTTGCCCCACTTGGCTCGCAGGCTTTGGGATCAGACCAGTAAATCCATGCCTGGTAGCTTGATAAAAAGATGATAACTGCGAGCCGTGGGCTTGGCTATCACACCATGCTGTATCCTACCCTTTCTATACTGCCATTCGAGACATAATAACAGCCATTGATGTCAATCTTAACATCTTGCAATTTCCCAGCTCACATAATTAACCCTTTCCCCTATTGACTTCCATGTCAGAATCCCCCTGGCCAACCAGTTTATGAATCACCAAATCCTAGTATTGCCAGTTATTCACAGTGTGGCATGAAGCTTGCTTAAGATATTTTCAAAACTGGTTGAGGAGGTGTAGAAACCAGTTATTATTTGCTCTATTGTCAGGAGCTATTGTGTGAAGGAGGATGTTCATGGATTTTAGAAAAAGCGAGGAACACCTGGCCATTGAGGCCAGTGTTGAAAAATTTGCCCGCCAGGAAATGGCCCCT
>DLUN01000223.1:0-2475 GCA_003444615.1 Syntrophomonas sp. | reverse complement strand
TTAAATATTCAGACCTGGGGTACGGAAGAACAGAAAGAAAAGTACCTGCCCAGGATGGCCTCCGGTGAATGGATTGGAGCCATGGCTCTGACCGAACCGGGAGCAGGCAGTGATGCCAGTTCAATAACTACCCGGGCCGTTCGCAAAGGTGACAAATACATCTTAAACGGAACAAAAATGTTTATAACCAATGGCCCTATCTGCGATATAGGCATAGTGTTAGCGGTGACCGACCCCAGCAAAGGGCCTTTGGGAATCAGCGCTTTCATTTTTGAAAAAGATTTTCCCGGATTCAGCCGGGGCAAGAAAATCGATAAAATGGGTATGCGTTCCTCCCCTACCAGTGAACTTATTTTTGAAGACTGCATCATACCGGAAGAAAATCTTCTGGGCGGCGAAGGCATGGGAGCCCTGGTGGCCAACACCACCCTTCACTGGGAACGGACCGGCATGGGCTTTGCCATAGGAACCATGGAATACAATTTAAACCTATGTAAGGAATATGCCCTGCAAAGGTATCAGTTTGGTGAACCCATCGGGAATTTCCAAGCCGTCCGCCATCGCCTGGCGGAAATGAAGATAGATATCGAAGCGGCCAAATACCTATTTTACAGGATGGCCTGGCTAATAGATACGGATCAGATCCCGGCTATACTGGACATTTCTGTTGGTAAAGCTTTCCTAAGTAAAGCCCTGGTGAAAAACGCTGATGCAGCTATAAGTATTTTTGGAGGGTATGGCGTATGTTCTGAATACCCGGTGCAGAGAAGCTATCGGGACGCCAAAATAATCGAAATCGGCGGCGGAACCTACGATATTCAGCTGAATATGATAGCAGCGGCTATTATGGGCCCCCGCCAGAAGGTTAAGAAAAAATAGTTCGGGTGAAAGGAGGGAACACAAATGCACAAATGGCAGGAAATGTATAAGCAAAAGCTGACCATTCCTGAGGAAGCCACCAAGCTCATTAATGACGGCGACAGAATAATAGTTCCCCTGGCCAACGGGCAGCCTGTTGCACTGGTTTCAGCCCTTGCCCAAAGAATCAAAAGGGAAGATGTCAAAGATCTAGTATATCTCGACGCCTTAAATGTAAACTGTCCGGAAATGACTGCTCCTGAGGTAGTAAGCAAAATCAACCAAGTGCGATTTGACGGCGATAACCGTTTGCTGGCAAAAGACAGCCTGAATGTGGTTATGTTCACGGTGTCGCCTATGGACAAAAGTGGATTCTTCAGCACCGGCACCAATCCTGATTACGCCTATGCCATCACCAAGCAGGAACCCCGCCCCACCATTTTGCTGGAAGTGAACCAGAATATGCCCTCTGTCCATGGCAACAACCATTTGCATATCAGCGAAGTGGACGCTGTAGTGGAAAATACGGTTCCTCTATACTGTCTGCCGGAAATTCCTGTTTCTAAAGAAGATGAAATTATTGCCGGCTATATTGTGGAACAAATTCCTGACGGTGCCTGCCTGCAGTTGGGCATAGGTGGTCTTCCCGATACCATAGGCAGATTCCTGAGTGAAAAAAAAGACTTAAGCGTTCATACTGAGATGCTCAGTGACTGTTTTATGGATTTATATATGCGAGGAGTAATAACATCCCGGGAAAAGACTTATATGCCTGGTAAATGGCTAGCCTCTTTTGTTCTAGGCTCGCAGGAATTATATGGCTTTGTAAATAAGAATCCTATGATCGAAGTTTGGGGTGCAGAGTTCATAGTGGATCCGAAAATAGCTTCCCAAAACAACAATCTGATATCCATCAACACTGCTCGGGAAGTTGATTTATCCGGCCAATGTGCCTCTATACCAGAAGCCTTTAGACAATATCCTCATACTGCCGGGGAAGCCAACTTTGTTGAGGCCAGCTGGCAGTCCCCAGGGGGCAAATCGTTTGTCGCTATCCATTCCACCTACACCGACCAGGACGGCAAGGTCCAATCCACCATTGTACCGGCTATTAACCATTTTGTGACTGTGGGCCGGGCTGATGCACAATACATTGTGAGTGAATTCGGCATTGCCTACATGAAAGGCCGCAGTATAAATTCCCGGGCGGAGGAGCTTATTCGTCTCGCCCACCCCGATTTCCGGGATTGGCTGAAGTTCGAGTTTGATAAACTGCTCTACGGATGAATGAAATCAGGCTGAATAATAACTATCAAGGAGGTGCATAGGGATGAGCGACAAAGTCAGCTGGGATAAGAATGATCAGATCGCTATAGTTACTTTTAATCAGGTAACTATAGACCCTGCTTTTATAAAGGATTTTCACAGCAAGATGGATGAAATGGAAAAGGATGATGAAGTAAGAGTAATAGTTATCAAAGGTGCGGCTGGCAACATATTCTTTGCCGGCTATGATATCGGACTAATGCTGCAGGGAGAAAACGTTGACCCTTCCTACTTAGGCGGCAAAACCTTTGAAGTACAGCAGTTAGTCAATAGAGTTGAGTACTGTCCCAA
>DLUN01000179.1 GCA_003444615.1 Syntrophomonas sp. | reverse complement strand
TGGGAGTTGGTTGATCGGGAAGCCCGGGCCATATCAAAGAAAGCCTCTTATCGCTGGAGAGATATGGCCGAGACTATTGCCTGGCCGGAAAAGCGACCTTATATAATGCATTATGACGGGCACAAGCATCGCATTGACCGCATTGTGAGGCCCAAGGAGACGGAAATAATGGAGAAGGAAATATTCTCGGAAGCGCTGTTTTCCGAAAAAACTTCTCCCTGGGTCAAGTTAATCAAGATGTATATCATCTATCAGAATGGTGAGGCCTGCGTAGCCTGTCCTATTACCTGTACCGAAGGTCTGGTAGAGATTTTGAAAAAGTTTGCCGATAGCGAGGAAACCCAGCGGATTTTACAGCACTGTCAGGAAGGCATCGATGGTGAGTTTGCCATAGGAGCTCAATATCTGTCGGAAATACAGGGAGGTTCAGACGTCCCTGCTAATGTCCTGGAAGCAGTGCAAGAGGATGGGCAGTGGCGTCTTTACGGTAATAAGTTTTTCTGCTCAGCCACTCATGCTGATTATGCGGTGGTAACTGCCAAACCAGCAGGCTCGGAAAAAGTAGCCTTATTTGTAGTTCCCTCCTGGCTGCCCGGCAATAAGGAAAAGGAAATCCGTAACGGTTACACCATTGACCGTATTAAATGGAAAATGGGCACCAGCGAATTGACTACTGCCGAAATCACCTTTGACGGCGCGGTGGCTTACCCATTAGGCCCCTTGGACCGTGGGGTAGCCAATGTAGTAGGAATCGTCTTAACCTATTCCCGACTGACAGTAGGGCTATCGGCAGCAGGCTTTATGACCCGGGCAGTGCGTGAGGCTAAGAAATATGCCGAGTTCCGGGAAGCCTTTGGCTTAAAGATTGGGCAGTTTCCCCTGGTAGCCGGGCAACTGCAGCGCATTGATAAACTAACCAAACAAACGGTGGCTGGAGCCTTCAAAGTTTATCAACAGTTTCTAAAGCTGCAGGAGGGAGCAGCCGGTGAGGAACTTGAACAGCGTAAACGCGCATTTGAAGTCCGCCAGCTGATAATGCTGCAAAAGATGGCCGCCTCCTGGGATTGCACCGATGTTATTCGTACTGCCATGTCCATCTTTGGCGGGCATGGAGTAATGGAGGATTTCTCGGCGCTGCCCCGCTTGTACCGGGACTCAGCGGTCAATGAACTGTGGGAAGGACCGCGCAATGTTCTTTTGATGCAGGTTCACCGTGACTGCCAGAAGGCATCTAGCTGGTATGAACCTAAAGAACTGATAGCCAATTTACTGGCCGGATATGATTCAGAGATTATTACCGAACTGCAGGCAGAATTCCAGGAACTCTTGGCTCATCCCAGTCTGTTGCAGATGGATGAGAAAACCCTGCAGATGGCTGAGCGCTGGGATAAATTCTGTCATGACCTGTTCCATGCTTACCAGCTTAACGCTCTCCGTGAAGTGAATAGTTGACAGGGACGGGGTTGTTGTCAACCCCGTTAATTACCTGAGTTGACCGGAGGGAATTAAAGTGCCCCTATGTCTTGCTATTGCCCTAACTGTTTTAATTGCTGCGGGATTAGCCTACTGCGGTGGTTATCTTTACTTGATTATCCTGGCGCTTATTGTTTCATTATATTATCATCTGTCGGCCCAACTTAAAATCAAGGGAAAGTGGCAACTGGATACCAACCGTTTGACCGAATATTTAATGGGAGTTGGCATCATAACCTTTATTGTCTTGATATTCCCCTTTTTCCCTTGGACCTTCCGCAATATTCTAATCACAGCAGCTACTTTATTGGGACTGTGTGGATACTCTTTTCTTATGTCGCTGAAAAAAGTGGCACCTCAGAGGATGTCAACTGCAGGTCCTGACCAAACACATTGTTAAAGAAATCAAGAATGGAGCAGTAGTGGTAGAAGAGCGCAGAGGAATCAACGAAGTATGCAGGAAGGATATGTAAATTAGTACATAGAAATACTCAAAGAATTGAGATAATAAACCTCAGAAAGTACTCCTTAGAATCGTTTAAGGATATTAGATATAATGAAAAAAGGAGAGGCTTATATAGTAGCATCCACTCGCGGGTAAGCACTGTCTTGGAAGCTCATTGTTTGTCTATCTGAAGAATTGTTAAGAGGGTGATTATGTGCCGATCGAGTTAGGCCTGGTTTCAGAATCATTACAACAAAATGATAAAGTCAGTGCTGCCTGGGTATTCGGTTCGGTTGCCACTGGAAAAGACCGTCCGGACAGTGATATAGATATTGCTGTTTTATTTATAAAAGGCTTAGACAAACATGTTCGTTTTGATATGAGACTAGCCATTGCGGCAGAATTAGCAGCTCTAACCGGTCGAGAAGTTGACGTTATAGATATGCAAGCTGCTCCGTTGCTCCTACAACACCAGGTGAGAAGATTTGGCTACTTGCTCTTTGAAAAGGATCACACTTACCGGGTGAACTTCGATGTTAAATCACGACGGGAGTTTTTTGATTTTTTGCCTCGCTTAGAGAAACGGAATCGGCAGATAATTAACAAGGTGCTGGAGGGTAAATAATGGTTAACCGTCAAATGATTGATAATAAGCTGGGTCTGTTGGCCGGGTACATAGCTGATCTCATAGAAATCCAGGATATGGCGCAAAAGGAATACTTAGCAGACAAGAAAACTCAAAGGTATGTAGAAAGGACTTTACACTTGGCTATTGAGTGCTGCCTTGATATTGGAAACCATTTAATATCAGACCAAAACTGGCGGGAGCCTTTAAGTAACAAAGATGTTTTTACTGTGTTGGAAGAAAATGGGGTTATTTCCTCAGTACTATTGCCTAGTTTAAGCAAAATGGCGCAGTTTCGGAACATATTGGTTCATGATTATGCCAAGATAGAGCCGGACATTATTTATAGTATATTAAAGAATAATGTAACTGATTTGCAGAAGTTTATTAAAGAGATTGATAAGGCCTTAAAAAGCCTTTAACAGATGAGCTTATTGTTTGCAATTTTCGAATCGGTTTTATCTTACCTATGAGGAATTGAAACACAGTATCAATAAAGCATGATATTATAATAATGTAAAGTTTTTTCAGTACCTATGAGGAATTGAAACTTAAATCCCCATTCTCATCAAATCCAA
>DLUN01000048.1:9921-10479 GCA_003444615.1 Syntrophomonas sp. | reverse complement strand
CAGCCTCGCCCCATATAAATTTCATTGAGATACATGGTCAAAATCTCGTCTTTGCTAAACTTTTCCTCCAGAGCTACCGCTAGCAGCACTTCCTTAATCTTACAGCTAAAGGTCCTTTCCTGAGTTAAAAACATGGTACGGGCTAGCTGCTGGGTAATGGTACTGGCTCCCTGGGCACGGCTTCCCTCCCATAAATTGACCAAAATTGCCCGGCCAATGCTTTTAGTATCCAGGCCATTATGCTGGTAGAAGCGCCGGTCCTCCACGGCCACCACCGCATCTTTTAAGAAGACCGGAAAATCTTCACTATTAATTCGCTGGTAGCCAATTTGCGTCATAGGCTGACCATCCCGGTAGTAAATGGTGGTTGCTTCTGCCGGATAGTATTCCCAGTTGTTCAAGCCAGTGGCTGAAAGGATTAGACGAGGAGTGGTCTGCGTTAGCGAAGCACCTATGAGAAAAAAGAGCGCAAACAACACTATACCCGCTAAAGTCCAGCCCACTTTTTTCAGCATTCCTGGTTGGCATCTCCTTTATTAGCATTGGGTAAAATTATCC
>DLUN01000048.1:0-9723 GCA_003444615.1 Syntrophomonas sp. | reverse complement strand
TTAGCATTGGGTAAAATTATCCGAGTATTTTGCCTGCGGTTAAATAGGTAATACTCATACAGCTGCACATATCTTGCACCAAACATGTGTTCCTACGGTCCTTAACCTGGTATAATTACATTATTACTAAATAACCGGAGGTTCAACCATGCGAACCGGAACTGCCCATCTGCCTCTCCATGGAGGTAAATGTCCCACCTGGCTTTTTGAGCATATGAAGGCGCTGTCCGCAGCCATTGTTGAAGTAATCCTAGAAGATTTCGGGGTTGATGAAGTATTGAAACGCCTGGCAAATCCTTACTGGTTTCAGGCCCTGGGATGCGTTATTGGCTTTGATTGGCATTCTTCGGGGGTAACTACTACGGTCTGTGGGGCTCTAAAGGAAGGATTGGCAGATATCGGGCCCCAGGCAGGTTTATTCCTGGCCGGCGGAAAAGGACGAGCAGCACGCCGGACTCCTCTAGAAATAGCAGACTTTGCCGAGCGCTACCCCATTCGGGGCCAGGCAGATGACTTGATATATGCCAGCCGCATGGCGGCTAAAGTGGATAGCTCTGCAGTCCAAGATGGCTACCAGATTTACCATCACTTTTTTGTTTTTTCCCAGGAGGGAAACTGGGCGGTAATTCAGCAAGGAATGCGTGAGGATTTGCGCCAAGCCCGGCGTTACCACTGGCTGGGTTCACAGGTAGAAGAATTTACAGAGGAACCCCAAGCAGCCATCTGCTGCGACTATACCCATAATACTCTCAACCTAGTGTCAGGCCAAAATAATGAAGTACGCAGCCTATCTGTTCAGCTGGCTTGTCTGCCCCCAAAACAATTACTAAGTGAACTATCAACCATTCAAGCTTGCTCCCATTTGTGTTTACCCAGGCAGCACAGTATTCCTAACACCGGTTACTTAAACCGCTCTTTACATGCGGCCTACGAACAGCAACCTGGAGATTTCGAAACTTTATTAGGAGTAAAGGGAGTGGGACCAGCCACACTGCGCGCCCTGTGTTTGGTAGCCGAAGTAGCTTTTGGGGTGCAGCCCAGTTTCGCAGATCCGGTCCGTTATTCCTTTGCCCACGGAGGCAAGGACGGCTTTCCCTTCCCTGTACAAGAAGATGACATAAAAAATTCTTATACCACCCTGCGGCGGGCTGTAAAAAAGGCCCGGCTAGGCCACCGGGAAGAGCTTAATGCCTTACGCAAATTGGCCCGCTGGCATGCTGAGGCTGTCACTGCCCCGGCTACTCCCCTTTGCCAGGAAGAAGCCCCTCCCATGCCTGTATCCCCGGCTCTACACCAGCCCACTTTGTTTTAGGGTTACAGAAAAAGAAAAGACGGGAGATTTTCTCCCGTCTTCACTCTATTCCATATGGTAGGTGCCTTCCAGGCTCAATACATGTTCTTTCCAAACTTTACCGCTTACTGCTTCATCATTGACTGGTTTCATGATCATCTTGCGCAGGAGTGCTTCCTGCTCGGCTGAGTTATTGAAGTTCATGAGCAAATTCAAGGCATATGCTGAAGTATCGCGGACTAAGAAGTTATATATTTCATCAATAACTTCTTCCGCTACTTTACGCATCTTAGCATTCTCCAGAATGAGCTGAGCATAGGCTACCATGGTAAATATTTCGCCCAAAGCCAGCATATAGTCTACATTCTTGGCCTGTTCAGGAGAAGGCGGAGTAGTTCCCAGGAAATCTTTCAGTAGTTCTATTTGCGTCTTAAACACTTCAATATTGGGGGTAGAGATTCCCTCATAAGGTCTCCTGTAATCCGGGAAGCGCACGGCACGCAGGCTTCCAGCCGTCTGTTTCAAAATGTAATCATCATTGGCTATATCATCGCGGATAGGAAGTTCTGCAAAATCAACGGGGTTAAAGAAGTAATTTTGCATAAACTTTATAACCAAAGCCATGTTCACATGGGTAGTTCCTTCCAATCTGGGGATCATGCCGATGTCCCGCACGGCCAATTCAAAGTAGGTATCCTGTTCGTATCCCTTGGCAGCTATGGCATCCAGCAACATGTCTATTACCTTCATGCCCTGGGTGGTTACCTTCATCTTCTGAATAGGATTATATAATAGGTAGCGCCGGTCAGAATCATTAGCTGAACGGAAATAGTCTATGGCTCTTAAGCCAAAAAGCTTCATAGCCATAAGCCTTACATATGATTCGGTAAAAAGTTTCTTTATATGTGGAAAATCCGTTACTCGATGGCCATACAAATAGCGATTATGAGAGTGATTAATCGCTTCGTACAAGGCATGGGTACAAATACCAATGGAAGCAAACCCTAGCTGAAACTTGCCCACGTTGATGGTATTGAGAGCAGAATCCCAGGCTAGTTGGCCGCTAGAGACTATTTCTTTGCTGGTAATAGGGTAATCATGCAGCGTATAAGCCGCCACGTAGGCTGGCCGTACTCCAGAGGTGTTGATCTTTTTCACGCACTCGTAACGAGGATGGTTGCTTTCCGCTACAAAAAATACGTAATCGTCAGTATCAGCATATTTCCCAAAGGTTGATACGTACGCGGCTTTATTGCCGTTACCTATGTAATACTTGTCACCTTTAGCCACATACTGGCCATTTCCCTGGGGATACAGTTTTACTTCATTGGAGTAAAGATCGGCCCCATGCTGTTTTTCTGAAAGTCCAAAAGCAAATATTCCTCCATCTTTGAGCATCTGAGCTGTACGGTGCTTAACTTCTTCATTATCGCCCATCCAGATAGGTCCCAAACCCAGGATGCTCACCTGGTAATTGTACTGAAACGACAATCCGTAAAAAGCCAGAATCTCATTAAACTGTGCCATACGGTTCATATCCAAACGGGAGTCGGCATCCCCATAGCCAGCCGGAGTCAACAGAGTCGCATATGCACCTATTTCTTGGTTATACCTTATCCAATCATCGCAAAAAACCATGTCTTGATCGTCTTCTTTGATGCTTTCCAAGCCCTTATCCTCGAAAAACTCTATAGTCTTTCTGAATATCTGGTTGGTCTTCTCATCTGGAAACGGATCATTAAAGTGTTTTGGATTCAGAAGCAGCATATCCTTTCCCTCCAAATTAACATTTTTATGTAGTTTTATTATGTCACACGTATATTTCGCAGTCAAACTATCGGTATCGGAATAACTCTCCTAATAATGGACCTTTTTACATGGGTGTTGTTATAAAATTCTAGCTTTAACGACAATGTTCTTGCGTCTATTTAGGGTAGTTCACCCGCTTTATAAAGCTAATTTATGAGAGTAATAGAAATCCATTTCTTGGCCAACTTTGTGAATAATAGTACAATCACAGTAGAAGAGTTGAGCGTAGCTGCACCGGATAGAATTTGTACGACAATCACATTATAAAAAGGAGGTAGAAATTATGACGGAGGTAGCAGTAATTATGAGAGACACCATGACTCCTACCATGCAGGGTTCGGTTACCTGCCCTCTATCCGCTAGTCAAGCGTATAGATTGGGAGTAGAAATGCACGGAACTCTTATCACCATCTACAATACTTTAGCTGAAAAGTGTAACTCCAAATTTGATCTCCAGGTGGTCAAAAAGATGATCAAGCAGGAGCAAGACAACATCGTAGCTTTGGAAAAAGGATTTACATTCGCCTTAAATTGCGAAGTTGGCCGGTTTTATGCTTCGGGAGGTATAGAATTAGAAGAGGATCGGGTAGCTGAAACCATTGCTGATACCAGGCAGCTCATTCAAAGAAATTTGGAAAACTGCCGAGCCCACATGGAGACTTTGGAAAATGAAGTAGCCACAACTAACATTCAGGGAGAGACCATAGCAGTAGCTGGTCAAACTAAAGAATACTTGAGGGCCTTTTACCAGCGTTTAGCTCAACTCTATCCAGCAGGCGATATTCGCCGCGCCTTTGAGGACATGGCTGAATTGTGCGGATAGAGTGGAGGAAATATGTACGGCCATGTTAGATAATTTCATATGGCCCCCATAAAAATTTTTAATATTCAGACTATTGCCATTAATAACTATATATGTCATACTAAGATTAACCTTCACCCCCCAAATGAAACATAAATTCCATCACATTCCCTCTCCAATATGAGCCCCGCCCAGGGCTCATATTATTTTTGTTTTTTTACTATTCTTACATTTTCCATAAATAGCAGTTTATTCACCGCTGATTTTGCTTTACAATAGTATAGATGTCTAGTTTTGTCACAAGGTTCAATCTCTAGTTATTTATTTACGAAATTTGTAAGGGAGGGCCTTACCATGGATAAGAAAACCTCAGAATGCCAGGTCATTGTGGTCACGTCTGGTAAGGGCGGGGTCGGAAAAACTACTACAGTGGCCAATGTTAGCACCTCATTAGCCAGAATGGGTTACCGGGTTGCGGTGATGGATCTGGATATTGGGTTAAAAAAATTGGACCTGATACTGGGACTAGAAAATCGTGTTATTTATGATATTGTTCAAGTCATCGAAGGTGAGTGCACCTTAAAGCAAGCCTTAGTCAAGGACAAGCGTTTCCCAGAACTTTATATGCTGCCAGCCGCTCAGACCCGCAATAAGGACGAAATCACACCCGAACAGGTTAAAGAACTAATCTCTCAGATGCGCCCCGAGTTTGACTTCATATTGATTGACTGCCCAGCTGGGATAGAACAGGGTTTTCGTAATGCAATTGCCGCAGCTGATAACGCCTTTGTGGTAACCAATCCTGAAGTATCTGCCGTGCGCGATGCGGATCGAATTATTGGCATGTTAGAATCAGCTGGTTTTCAGAATATCAAACTTATTGTGAATCGTATTCGCCCTGACATGGTACGTCATGGAGATATGCTCAGCATTGAAGACCTGATAGAGCACCTGTGTATCGATTTATTAGGAGTAGTCCCCGAGGACCGCAGCGTAGTTGTTTCCACCAATCGGGGTGAACCCATCATCTTAAATGACCGTTCTATCGCTGCGGCAGCATTTAATAATATTGCCCGGCGTATACTAGGCGAACAAGTGGAATTCCCAACTTTTGAAGAGAATTCGTTCTGGGATAGGTTAAAAGGCCTGGGACGCAATCTGTTTTCAACGCGGTAAAGGAGGGACCAGCCATGTTGGATTTCATAAAAAGAATTTACTCACGGGATGAATCTTCTAGCCGCAGCCAAGCTAACAATCGTTTGCGGGTAGTTTTATCCCATGACCGGTTAAATCTGACTCCGGAAGTGTTAAATTTGTTAAAGGAAGATATTATTGCAGTGATTGCCAATCATTTGGATGTTGATGGTAAACCTGAAGTGCGGTTGATTACGGAAGGGCGTAACACTGCACTGGATATTAGCATTCCATTAAAAGGCAGGTATTAAACCAGAATGATTAAAATTAAAGGTGTCAATGGCAACCTACTGATAATATTTGATGCCGCTCCCTTTGCTGATGTTTACCGTGAACTAGATGAAAAAATCAAAAGTAACCAGCAATTATTCAAAGGCTCCCGAGTGGTCTTCAGCGGCAGTGGTCTGGCTAGTTATTCTGTGGAAGAATTGGCATCTTTGCAGCAGTTATGCCTGAATTACGGTATGGTGCTGAACAACACCGAACTCCCTATACGCAAATCTGCTGGTACCAAAAAGGCACCGGCACCCCAGAGTGCTCCTTCATCGGGAGACTTATTTATTCATAAGAACTTGCGTAGCGGCCAAAAAGTACATGCCGATGGCTCGGTGGTGATATGGGGAGATGTGCATGAAAGCGCTGAAATAACTGCTGCTCGGGACATTATTGTGTTGGGGAAAATGGGCGGCATTGCTCACGCTGGGTGCTTTGGAGACACCAGTAGTATAGTATTTGCCTTAAACCTAGTCCCCAGTCAAATACGAATTGCCGATAGGATCTCCCGTTCACCGGAGGATCAGAAGTCCCGCCCTTATCCAGAAGTGGCCTACGTGGATGAGGATGGAATCTGTATTAAAATGTATAATCCCCGGGAAAATTTAGGCCGGACCCGTAGATAACAGTTCAGGTCCCCTAATCGGGGACTCGGTTATCTAAAGCAAATTGCTGGCTAAGCTGCCTCACATCAAACTGTTACCTGCAGGGCTTGTTCAATTTCTTCTCTCACCAGGCCTGAAGCTCTGTTTAATTCACCCTTCAAAAACCGCTGAGCTTCATCTCCTCCAATTCTACCTATGGCCCAAGCTGCCATCCCTACTACCCGTTCATCATTATTTTCTTGAAAAGCTTTTATAAGGTCGGGGAGATACACAGGATCACGGCTGTTTCCCATGGCTCGTGCCACATTCATTTGAAAGCGCCATAGGTCCTTGGGTTCCATATAAAACATGTGCGGCCAGATGTGGGTTTTGTAATATTCAACATCCATATGCAGCAAAGCTCGCAGTTCAAAGTGAGGGGCTATAGCTCCTGCCCGGGGGTTGACCTCTAATTCCTGAACCTGAACCATCCAGGACTCATTACGCGGGCAAACCTCCTGGCACCGGTCGCAACCGTATACCTTCATGCCCATGGGTTCTCTAAGGGGCAGCGGAGTTATATCTTCTCCGTAATAGCTTAAATAGGAGATGCATCGTCTAGGATCAATTTTGCGTGGCCCAAGCAAGGCCCCCGTTGGGCAGGAGGCAATACAGGCGTTTCGGCACCAATTGGGGCACCCTACTTCCATAGTAGGTGTATCCGGGGTAAATTCAACATCAACCAAAACTGTTATAGGCGACACCCAAGAACTCTGTCTGGCAGCTCGCCGGGAATAGAACAAGCAGTTTTTCCCAAAAGTGCCCAGCCCTGCCCGGGCTGCAGCTAAACGTTGAGGCACATTAAACGGCACCCGGGAATCAATGCTGTTTTCTCGTAGAAAAGAGCGAAAGGCCTTTATCCTTTTAGATACACCGTCTTTAGTTACCCGGTCGTCATCCATATAACAGCGTCCAAACTTTCCTAGCATTGAAGCCGGAAAAGACTGACGATGGTAGTTTTCAATCAGCACTATAATTGAGCGGCACTGCGGCCATACTGCCTGAGGATCAGTTCCCTGAATAAGGTTTATTCCCTTATCTATACACCAATCGTATAGCTCCAGCCTGGATAAAAGTATTTCTTTATGACTATCAAAGGGTTCTGCACTTGTAAATCCTACATCATCGAATCCCAACCGTAGCGCTTCACCTATTATTTGCTCTTTCGTCAGCAATATCCAACTCCCCTTCGCCTTTTTATAACTAATTCCGTTTAATCTTCCAGATTCCTCTAGCAGGCAAAATAGTATTTGGTTAGTTTTGCTATGTGTTCTATGAAGTAACAGTTTAAGATCGGGTAACGGAGCGCAAAAGCTGCCAACCAGGTAGTTGCAGACAAAAAAGAGGCATCATATACGATGCCTCCGATTAGTTAAGTAAAACAGCTAGCAGCCTTTGAATTCAGCCTTGCGGCTCTCCAGGAATGCATTCATCCCTTCCTTTTGATCCTCAGATGCAAACAGCATAGACCAAGCTAATTGTTCGAAGCGACTGCCGCTCTTAATGTCAAGATTCATGGAATTGTTAACCGCCTGCTTGGCTGCCCGTAAGGCCAAGGGGCCCTTGCGGCCGATCCTGCGGGCCATTTTCTTGGCAGTATCCATTACCTCTGCTGCCGGTACCACCATATTGACCAGCCCTATTCTATAGGCGGTCTCCGCATCGAAGAAATCACCGGTAAATACATACTGCTTGGCAATGCAGATGGAAGTATGACGTGGCATTCTCTGAGTTCCTCCCCCACCGGGGAATATTCCCAGATTGATCTCCGGCAATCCGAAAGTAGCATTATCGGCTACGATGTGGATATCACATGCCATCATCAGTTCCAGACCGCCCCCTAGCGCCAAGCCATTGACCGCAGCTATGGTCGGTTTGCTGTTGTCTTCAATGGCAAAGATGGTACGATGGACCAAATCCAAGAAATGACGTGCCTTGAAGGGATCATAGCTTGCCACTGCTCTGAGATCGGCACCAGCGGCAAAAACATTTTCGTGGCCGCAGATGACAATACAACGCACATCAGGGTCTTCTGAATAAAGATTCATGATCTCATAGGATTCATTCAATAGAGTTTCATTGATGGCATTGAGCGTTTTGGGACGATTTAACTGTACATAGCCAATACCATCCTCCACCCAGGCCAAGATGGACTTATACTCTTTCCCTTTATAACTTTCCACGTTCCCAATCCCCCTTAATCTTATAATTATTTAAACGATTCTATCTTTTGGTTAAATTCTCCTGCCATTGATTGGATAATTCTACATATATTATTGTCACTGTCTTTTTATGACTGCAATACTGCCTCCTATGCCACAAAAAAACCAGCCTATGGAAATGGCTGGTTGCTGGTTTGGCTTATTATTTTTGTTTCTTAATATATTTTTTGAGCTTTTCGGTCAGTTCCTTTTGCATGGATGGAGCCGTCAATTTCTTACGGATAATATCCTGTTCCGGGAAAACCCCGGCTGGATTCTTTCTGACCCTAATATTTTCATCCATAAGTGTCTTGCCGTCCCTAATTACCTGCACATGAGTTATATAGTCCTTACTTCCTTCCAGTTTCCGTCCCTTCAAAGGTTCTGCTTTAATAATTTCGAATCTGTATTCCACCATTGCTATACCCCCAACCCATGAAAGTATCTGTATGCAATATCTTTTTACTTCTACAGAACTGACCACTATTCCTCCCATGTATCTTGGGGTTGAAGGCTTAGTTTATTAAGTTTTCCGGCCTTAGTCAACTAAAACTGTCCAGCCAAAGAGATCCTCAATTTTACCGCATTGAATACCGGTTATGGTGTCATAGAGACGTTTGGAAATGGGCCCGGTTTGTTCATTGTTTATGGCAATAATGTTATCATTCCAGTTCAAGGAACCTATGGGGGATATTACCGCAGCTGTACCAGTACCAAATGCTTCCTCCAACTTCCCTTCTTGGTGAGCTTGGTATATTTCTTCTATGCTGATACGCCTCTCTTCCACGGGAACACCCCAGTGTTTAAGCAGGGCTATGCTGGAATCACGGGTTATACCGGCTAAAATACTCCCTTCTAATGAAGGGGTTATTACCTTGCCGTCTATTTTGAAGAACACATTCATAGTGCCCACTTCTTCTACATACTTGCGTTCCACACCATCTAGCCATAACACCTGAGTATATCCCTTTTCCTGAGCTTCCACCTGAGATTTCAGGCTCGCCGCATAGTTTCCTGGTGTTTTCGCAAATCCAATTCCACCCTTGACTGCCCGGACATATTTGTTTTCTATGTATATCTTTACCGGGTTAATTCCCTCGGGATAATAAGCGCCAACTGGGCAAAGGATGATAATGAACTTGTAGGTACGCGAAGGACGTACTCCCAAATAAGGGTCGGTTGATATGATAAAAGGCCTAATATATAAGGAAGTGCCCTCTGCTTGGGGTATCCAATCCTTTTCTAGGCTAACCAGAGTCTTGATGGCTTCCACTCCAAAATCCACGTCTATGGGGGGGATACACAGTCTATCATTAGATATGTTAACCCGGGCCATGTTGCGATGAGGTCTAAATAGTAATATCCCGCCATTCTGTGCTTTATAAGCTTTGAGTCCTTCAAATATCGCTTGTCCGTAATGAAAAACCATGGTTGCCGGATCCATCATCAGGGGTTGGTAAGGAATAATTCTGGGGTCATGCCACCCTACTCCCTCAGTGTAATCCATAA
>DLUN01000114.1:11542-16635 GCA_003444615.1 Syntrophomonas sp. | reverse complement strand
AGATGTGTATAAGAGACAGCTCTAATTCCTTGCTCTTCTGGCGAACCGAGACCGGAACCCAGTCCATTGAACGCAGACCATCTATCATAGATCCGCGAATTCGGGTTACAGCATAGGTCTCAAATTTGATATTCCGGGTAGGGTCATACTTTTCTATGGCATCAATTAATCCTTCTATACCATAGGAGATTAACTCATCCATCTCCACTGCTGATGATAAATTAATAGCCAGGCGGCCAGCCACATATTTTACCATAGGTGCATAGTGAACTATTAATTCATCTCTCGCTTCCAATTGAGCATGTTCTTTGTAATTATTCCACAATGAACTCAGGTCAGCTTTCACCTAAATAACTCTCTCCCCATGTCCTATGGTTCGTATTAACAAACTGCCATCTCCCACATCGAATATAATAGTACGTCCAAAGTTTCCACCCGTATCTTTGGCAACCAGCTTAATATTATGTTTTGTTAGATTCTCTATAACCGCCAGAGTATTTCTTTCCCCTATTTTCATAATATCGCTCTCACCGGAAAATTTAAACATCTGGGCACCGCCAGCTATTTTGGCCTGCAACCTAACTCTGGAAGCCCCATTTTTATCCATCTCCTCCAGTGCCATTACTATAGCACTATCGGCAAATTTAGCACGGTTTTGTGGATTTTTGGACTGAGTGCTATTTGGAAGCATTATATGTGCCAAGACACCCACTTTTACCACAGGGTCGAAAATGCATATGCCTATACACGAACCTAAGCCAGCCGTCATTAGCTTATCCGGCGCCTTAGCTAGTTTCAGGTCAGCCATTCCGACCTGAATAATGTTTGACATTAATGACTCACCCCAAGTGCAGTTAAAATAGTGTTTAGTGAACCGGGTTCAGGTAACATAAAAAAATGGCCTACTACATCCTCGTCATCTTTCCTGAATTGAGTTTCTAATACCAGAACGTGGTCAGCTACTTCCCCGAATTGGGCCAAAATGGCGTTTAATATTGCTCCGGCCATGTCCATTCCCAAAGCTGGTACTGATGGTGCTAAGGTCAGTTGAGTAAACGCAACCAGTGCATTTAAGTAGGTTGCGGAAATAATATTACCCAGTTCCATCATGGCTGAGTATTCAATTTCCCCCATATTCTCAGGTACGGTATGTCCAGCAGGTTGTCCCATCATCATGTCCACCAGTCGACACGCCTGTTCTACTGGCAGAATAAACAACAAGCTGGCAGGAGCCGAACCAAACACGGTTAAATAAATCCCCACCACATACGTATCAGCTCCTCCAATTAAGGCTGGAACTTTATCAAACTCCAATATGCTTACCCGAGGAACGTTCATGTCAATTTTGGTATTAATTATTTGTGCTAAGGCTGTAGCTGCATTACCAGCTCCAATGTTACCTATCTCTTTTAAGGCATCTACCTGCAGATTCGTTAGTTCTTGGAAATTTTCCACCATCATCACCATCCTGCTTCGAAAATCTTGGCCAGGTCTAGCAGAATTAGCAATCTCTCACCAACTTTAGCAATTCCTTTTATATGGTCAGCTTCCAAAGTACCATAAACTTTATCAGCAGCTTCTATGTCATTTTGGTGGATACGTAAAACCTCCGAAACCTCATCTACGATAATGCCCACTTGAACTTCATCGAACTTGAACACGATGATGCGCTTATCATCCTGATTTTCAGAAAACTGCAGATCAAATCTGGAGTGCAGGTTAGCAATGGGAATAATACTGCCGCGCAAATTCACAACTCCTTCAATATGCTGGGCGCTGCGAGGGACTCTGGTTATATTGAGCAAACGAATTATTTCCTGAACATATAAAATGTCTACCGCATATTCCTCATTACCCAACCGGAAAGCCACTACTTGTATTTCTTCATCTTCCTGGTAGCCGTCCTCAACTCTGATATTGAACACATCCTCCATGATGTTTCCTCCTTCTAAAACAAAGTATCTATATCAAGTATCAAACGCACATTACCGTCTCCGGCCACAATAGCCCCGGCAATACCAGGAGTACCTGCTAGAACTTTCCCCAAAGACTTGATCACAATTTCCTGTTGACCAATTAATCTATCTACTACCAGACCTATCTGTTTATTCCCCTTATGAACCACCACCACATAAGATTCATCTGATTGGGTTTCTCCAGGTACTTCAAGCAGACTATCCAAACGATAAAGTGGCAGTACATTGCCTCTAAGTACTATCACTTCCTGGTTTTGAATAAGCCTGATGTCTTCAGAGGACAACATAGTTGTTTCATTAACCGTGCTGAGTGGAATGGCGTAAATTTCATCACGGACCGCTACCATTAAGGCTTGAATTATGGCTAGTGTGAGAGGTAGTTTGACGACGAACTTTGTACCTTGCCCAGGTTTGGAGTCCACTTGTATTTCCCCATTCAAGGATTCAATCTTGCTCTTGACCACATCCAGTCCAACCCCTCGTCCTGACACATCAGTAATATTTTCGGCTGTGCTGAATCCAGGACTAAACAAAAGATCCACGGCTTGTTCTGCGGTCATCTCTTCCGCTTCTTTGGCAGTAATAATTCCCTTAGCCACAGCTTTGTTTTTAACTCGTTCAATTTGTATTCCCGCCCCATCATCCTCTACTTCAATAAAAACACTGTTGCCTTCATGACGGGCGCGCAAAATTATGGTCCCTATGCGGGGTTTACCTTTTTGAGTTCTTACCGATGGTGATTCCAAACCATGATCTATAGCATTGCGCAGTAGGTGTATAAGCGGATCGCCTATTTCATCTATAACCGTCCGATCCAGTTCGGTCTCCTTACCTTCCATGATGAATTCTATTTCTTTATTTAACTCCTTGGCCAAATCTCTGACCATTCTGGGAAAACGGTTAAATACTTGCTCGATAGGCACCATACGCACTTTCATGACTACCGACTGCAAATCCGTACTTATCCGGTCAATCTGTTCAATAGTTTCATTTAGTTCAACAATTCTCCGGTTGGAAGCAATCTGGCCTAAACGGCCTTTATGCATAACTAGTTCTCCCACTAGATTCATTAAGTTGTCTAGCCGATCAATGTCCACCCGCACAGTTTGTTTTATTTTGTGATTTCTTTTGGTGTCCACCTGTTCAGTGGTTTTCTGGTCCGATTTCATTACGTCTATATCGTCCCGGTGTAAAGGCAATTGGTCAATATTAACCAAATGGCTACTATCCACACGGATTTCGGATATGTGTTCCAGACGATCAATTAACACTGGCAAGGGTGTTTTAGTTATAACTACTACATCAAAGGTTTCATCAAATTTACCATCCTCTAAGTCGGTTACGGCTGGTATGGATTTTATTACCTCACTGTCTTCTTCTAAAACTTTGAATACCATGAAAGCGCGAACTGACTTCATTAATGAACCTGGATCAACGGCGACCCTTATGGCAGCTATTTGATAGTTCTTGCAGGCTGCCTCCTCCATCACCGTTAGTTCGTATTCATTAAAGTCTAATTCAATGGAAGGCTCTTCAGTTTGGGCTGTTGCAGGTTTTTGTTTATCTTCAATTAGCTGAATATCCCCGGTATAATTCTGGTTTTTAATACTATTCAAGATCGCAATAAGGTCCTGGTTATTGTATTCGGCCGAACCATTACTCTCGATTTGACTAATAATCGATTGGACGCGATCTAAACATTGAAATAACGTATCAACTACATATGTATCAGGTTGCAGTAAACCTTCCTTAAGATCTGATAGCACATCCTCTAGATGGTGTGTTAGATCGGCTAAATCTTCAAATCCCATGGTAGAGGACATTCCCTTTAATGTATGAGCAGCTCGAAATATTTCGTTTAAGGCTGCCAAGTTCCCAGGGTTTTTTTCTAAATTCAACAGCTGTTCATTAAGATTTCCTAAGTGTTCTTTACTTTCTTCTAGAAAAACATCTAGGTATTGTGACATGTCCATTTTCAAAACCCAACCACCTCCAGATCCATCAAAATGCTTGCTCTACAGCATTCTCAAAACTTCACTGCTGATGTCTTTGAGATGAACTATTTTGTCAACGCAACCTGTTGCAATAGCAGCTTTAGGCATACCATATACAATACAGGATGATTGATGTTCAGCAATTACTTTGCCGCCCCGCTTTTTAATTAATTGAACTCCTTGGCTTCCGTCATTGCCCATACCGGTCATAATTACGCATATCATATCTGACCAATATAGTTGGGCTACCGATTCCAACATAGTATCAACTGCAGGCCGATGTCCTCCTCGGGGCTGTTCCTTGGTTAAGTTGACCTTTAATTCTCGTGCTCCGGAAGGAGGCCTGCTGACAGTCAAATGATAGTCACCAGGAGCTATATATGCACAACCGGGAATTATTTCTTCGCCGTGCTCTGCTTCTTTCACTGTTATCTGTGACAAAGAGTCTAGTCTTTCCGCTAAAGATCTGGTAAATCCAGGTGGCATATGTTGAACTATCAAAATACCAGCATTTATTTGCTCTGGTAGTCTAGGTATTACTTCATGAAGAGCTTTAGGCCCTCCAGTTGAAGTACCAATAAGCACCAATTTGTCAAGGGTTGTGCCTGGCGCCAGTTCCTTAAAAGTAGAGACAGGGCGAACAGGGCTAATTACTGTTTTATACTTAAAATTCGCCAATTTATTCTTTGTACCTGCTGCAATTTTAATTTTACTAATTATTTCTTCTTTTACGGTGTCGATATCCAAAGAAATTGGTCCGGAAGGTTTGGCTATAAAATCAACCGCTCCTAATTGAAGAGCCTTGACCGTTTGCTCAGTACCTCGTTTAGTCAAGCTGCTAATCATTAATACTGGTAAAGGGGATATCTTCATTAACTCTTCTAGAGCAGCCAGTCCATCTAAACCAGGCATTTCCACATCCATAGTAACAACGTCCGGGTTAAGCTCCTGAATCTTTTTTAAGGCGTCCCTTCCATCCCTGGCGGTGCCAATAACTGTCATATTAGGGTCGTTGTTGATAATATCACTGATTACCTTACGCATAAAAGCTGAGTCATCAACTACCAAGACGCGAATTGGTTTCATCAGAGAGCCTCCATTCATTCAAGAATTCCTTTACGTA
>DLUN01000114.1:0-11345 GCA_003444615.1 Syntrophomonas sp. | reverse complement strand
CCTTTACGTATCCATTCGCGTTGTTTATCAAACATAAACTTAAAAATGCGATCACGTTCTATCTCGGGCATATCTTCAAATTCCACGGCTATCCGATACCTAGTCAGACCACCTTTATCTTCAGTACGGACCACCTTAGCTGCTGAGGAAATTATATTATCCTTGCCAAGAAACAAATCCACCTTTAACTTTTCTCCCCAATCACATGACTGGGCGCTGCTGAACAAAATACCGGTCGCACTTATGTCAATTGTTACGCCTTCATACAGTGAATCATCATCTCTATCCAGGTATTGATACTGCACAGGTAAATTAATGGGTAATCTAACCGAGCTACGTTTTTGAGGAACCCTATATATTGAAACGGGCTTTTTAATCATCCATAAAGGGATGGGTCGCAAATACCTGCCCATAATTTCACTTTCAAAAGAAAAAAAAGTATTACCCTTCCTAAATTGAACCACGATTGGACTTCCAGACGGTAATAACAAAGGAATGCCTCGCCGGATAGGGGTTGCTATCAACATATACCTTTCTTCGATTGCTTCAATTCGACTGGCTAAAAATACCTTCTTCCCGTTTTGATCCATTTCTATTTCTATTAGCTGATTTACCTTGAGATCAAAATCGTTCATCCTTTTATCCCCCGTTGGTACATTATTTAGAACTACTTAGGACCCTTTTAAAAAAGTTTCTTATTCCAGGTTGTTTTGCCTCCTGAAGATCATCCAACCTTTTCTCCCGGTGGGCTTCTAAAAGTTTTTCAGCAATCCGCTTAAAATTGTGGGTTACCCGGCTGCGGGGGTATATCTCTACAAATGGCTGCTGTCGCCTTATCCCTTCACTGACACTGGGATCATTTAAGATATAGCCGAGACTTAGCACCTCTATATCCAGATACTTTTGAGCAACTATGGTTAATTTTTCAGCTACCCAGATACCTTCAGATTCGTCACTGACCCGATTGACCACTAGATATACCTTACCATTATACGAGGCTCGATTCATGCTTTTAAGTACTCCATAGGCATCAGTTATAGAGGTTGGTTCGGGAATAGTGACTATAATAACATCGTCGGCTGCCAGAAGGAAGCTGGTGACATTTTTCGATATGCCTGCACCAGTATCCAGAATCATATAATCATAATCGCTGTCCAATTTAATTAACTCTACCAAAAGTCTCTTCATGTCACTGGCAGGAAGATTGGCTAATTCCAGAATACCTGATCCTCCTGGAATAATCGACATGCCTTGCGGCCCAGATATAATAACGTCATGGAGGTTTTTCCGCCCTTGGATAACATGAAAAAGATTGTATTTAGGTACTACACCCAGCATTATATCCAGGTTAGCCATACCCATATCTGCATCCAATAATAAAACCTTTTTGCCCTGTTTACATAAAACTAAAGCCAGATTGAGAGCCAAAGTACTTTTGCCGACTCCTCCTTTGCCACTACTTATAGCTACAACCCTGGCCCGATGAACTTGCCGCACAAATTCCTGCTCAATTTGTTGACGAATCTGGTTTGCCATCTCTCGCAGACGTTCAGCCTGGTCCTTCATCTTATACCCTCCTCTCCCAGAAACATTCTGGCTAAGCGGGTAGAATCTGGTATTTCAATGTCATCTGGAACGTTTTGTCCAGTAGTAACATAGGCAATTGGTTTTCTAATCTCATATACAACATTTAAGATTTGCCCATAGGTAGTGGTTTCATCAAGTTTGGTGAAAATGATTTTGTCAATACCTACACTCTTGAATTGTTCATAAGTATTTATTAAATCATCGCTGTCGGTAGTAACGCTCAAGACCAAAATAATATCATCAGGCTGAGCTACTTTAACAAAACGCTCTAAATCTGCCATCTGCTCCTTATTAAAGGGACTACACCCCGCTGTATCAACAAAAATAATATCCTGATCCTGGTACTTGTCTAACGCCTCTTTCATCTCACCGTCTGAAAAGACTACACTAAGGGGAATACCCATTATATCGGCAAAAGTACGCAACTGATCAGCGGCTGAAATCCGGTAGGTATCCAGGGTAATCAAGGCCACTCTTTTGTTTTCTAAAAAGGTCATCTTAGCCGCTAATTTGGCAATAGTTGTGGTTTTCCCAACTCCAGTTGGCCCGATCATAAACACCAAGCGACTGGTTTGGTTTCTGTACAGATTAATAGGACTTATATCCTTTACAAACTCTCGTAAGGTATGCACACATACTTCGTGAGCCCATTTGAGTTCAGTTCTGTGGTCCTGGGGCAACCTGTTCTGAATATTGGCAGCTATATGCATAGCTATTTCCGGTTTCACACGATTTTCCAACAGCATTTGATGAAAACGTTGTACCGATTGTGATAAACCCTTAATGCTTTCAACTTCATAAAGCTTACTTTTCATTTCTTCCATAAGGTGGTTCATGCGCCTTATTTCTTCAACCAGTTCCACTTCTCTCCCTGTGTCTCGTGGCAATGGCACCTGTTGATTAGCATTGCCGGCGGGCGCTGACCAAGCCGCATCTATGTTCTTTCTCTTCCGATCTGTGTGAACCTGGAGGGTATCATCCATGGCTACGGTTATTTCGATCTGCGGTGGTGAAAACCAGCCCATAATCCCTCGTTTCTTAATCTGGCGAGAATGTAGTATTATGGCATCTGGTCCCATTTCCTTCTTCGCCTGGTGTATAGCAGTTTTGTAATCCCTGGCTACAAATTTCTTTATTTTCATGATGATACCATCCCCACTACCTCAACCTGTACATTAGAGTCGATTTCATTATAAGATAAAACCACCAAATCAGTCATAAAACGGTCTAATAAGCGCTTAAAATAAATCCTTAAAATGGGAGCACACAAAATTATGGGAGTGGTGCCCCGCCGTATCAGATCCTCATGATAGCGCGACACCTTATCAATTAAGGATTGGGCTACTTCAGGATCCACCGCTAGATAAGAGCCAAATTCGCTCTGCTGAATTGATGATCTGAGAATATCTTCAACCGCCGGATCAAGTGTC
Organism: Syntrophomonas sp.; assembly: GCA_003444615.1. Lineage (GTDB taxonomy): Bacteria > Bacillota > Syntrophomonadia > Syntrophomonadales > Syntrophomonadaceae > DTU018. The sequence goes on along the minus strand of DLUN01000114.1, from coordinate 8,328 downwards.
AGTACCTGCAGTTTTTTATCTTCGCCTGCATACTGTCGGGTAATCTGCCGGCGCAAAGCCTGGCGTACATACTCGGTTAATACATCAACATCTTTAGTCAACCGCCCATAATCAGCCAGGGTTTCTAAAATTGTGGTCAGATCACGGATAGATACCTGCTCGCGCAGCAGATTGGACAGTACTTTCTGCAGTTCACTTAAATTTATCAAATCAGGTATCAAGTCGCTTACCACGGCTGGATTCTGTTCTTTTATGTAATCTACCATATTCTGAACTTCTTGCCGTCCTAATAGTTCAAAGGCATGGTTTTTTATAACCGTGGTCAGATGAGTAGCCAAGACAGAAGGCGGATCAACCACTGTATATCCATTCATCTCCGCCTGATCCTTTTGGGCGGTGTTTATCCAACGAGCCGGTAACCCGAAAGCCGGCTCAACAGTATCCACCCCTATTAAATCCATATCATTTTCGATATCGGGTCCAATGGCTAAGTAATGGTCTAACAATAACTCACCACTGGCTATTTCCGCTCCTTTAATCTTTACCACATAACTATTGGGTTTTAATTGCATATTATCCCGTATACGTATGGGAGGGACAATAAAACCGAGTTCCACCGCGCATTGGCGTCTGATCATTACGATACGATCTAATAAATCCCCACCCTGTTCCACATCCACCAGTGGTATTAACCCGTAACCCAGCTCCATTTCCATTTTTTCAACCTGGAGCAATTCCATTACGTTTTCCGGACGTTTTATCTGCTCTGCTTCGGCAACATCCTCAGTTAATTCCTGTTCCTCTTCCGCTTTGCCCGCATTGCGGGTTAGTATAAATAGCGCCCCAAAGAATGCTCCTAAGGCATACATAGGCGTGCGGGGCAACCCAATGGTGCCCAGGATAAACAGTATTATAGCTGCTAATCCCAGAGCTTTGGGATAGCTGAATACCTGCAAGGTTAATTCTTTGCCCAAATTAAACTGGGACGCGCTGCGGGTAACCACTATACCAGTGGCCGTAGACATCAGCAAAGCAGGTATCTGAGTTACCAAACCATCTCCTACAGTCAGTAGAGTATAAACTTGTACAGCTTCTCCAGCGGGCATACCGCGCTGGGCCATACCGATTATGAGGCCGCCCACAACGTTGATTATTACTATGATAATCCCGGCTATAGCATCCCCTTTGACAAATTTGCTGGCTCCATCCATAGCACCATAAAAATCAGCTTCTCTTTGTATTTTCTGGCGCCTCTCCCGAGCTTCATCTTCATTAATAAGACCAGCATTTAAGTCAGCATCGATAGCCATTTGTTTTCCAGGCATAGCATCCAGGGTGAATCGTGCTGCTACTTCAGAGACTCTTTCTGCTCCCCGGGTGATAACAATAAACTGAATCACTACCAGGATTAGAAAGATAATAAACCCCACCACTGTGTTGCCTCCCACCACAAATGAGCCAAAAGTATTAATAACCTCACCTGCATAGGCATGTAATAAAATTAAACGGGTAGAGGAAATATTAAGAGCCAACCGAAACAGAGTCATTATCAACAGCAGCGATGGAAAAACAGAAAAATCCAGAGGATCAAGGTTGAATACCGATACCATGATGATGATCAGGGCAAAGGTGATATTAAAAGTTAGCAGTATATCCAGCAACCAGGTAGGCATGGGGATTATCATCATCATGACAATTCCCACAATCATTGCCGCTACCAATACATCGGTTCTTTCAGCTATAAAGTTCATCCATGGAGATCTTTGCTCCATTCGGCTACCTCCTAAAGAACCTTTTTCTTCTGCCGATAGACAAAGGCCAGCACTTCAGCAACAGCATGATACAATTCTTCTGGCACCTCTTGTCCTATCTCAACTGAATTATATAGAGTACGGGCTAACAGTGGATTTTCTACTATCATAATCCCGTATTCATCAGCAATCTCTCTTATTTTCGCCGCCATATAATCCTGCCCTTTAGCTATCACCACGGGTGCATCCATAATATCCACTTCATAACGAAGGGCTACGGCAAAATGAGTAGGATTAGTAATTATGACATCGGCTTTGGGTACTTCCGCCATCATACGCCGCATGGCCACTTCTCTTTGAATTTGCCGCTGGCGCGACCTAATGAGCGGGTCACCTTCCGTTTCCTTATACTCTTGTTTGACGTCGTACTTGCTCATTTTTAAGGTTTTTTCATGCTCAAACCACTGGTATAGGTAATCCAAAACCCCTATGATAACGAAAACGACTCCTACCTTCATGGCCATTTCAAAAATGATTTGCCCTAAAGCCTGTAAAGTCGCTATCAGTTCCATATCAACAAAACGTGGAAATACATAATAATACTTACGGATAACCGTATATACAATCCATCCAGTAACTGCAACTTTAAGCAGAGACTTGACCAGTTCCACCAGCGCTCGCTTGGAAAAAATCCTTTGAAATCCCTGCACCGGGTTAAGGCGTTCCAGTTTAGGAGTTAAGGGCTCTCCCGAGAATACAAAGCCCACCTGTAGATAGGTAATCAGTAATGCAGCCACAAAACAAGCAGCCATAATCGGTAGTCCGATCTTAGCTAAAATGAATAATACTTCTAAAAGCAGGCCGTAAATATACTGAATCGTAAACTCCTCATGAGCGCGCTCCAGCAAATATAGAGAAGTGAAATCCTGCAAAGACTGAATTATATAAGGATAGGTTAAATACACCGCTGCTGAACCCGCTACCATAATAATCGCTGCGTTTAAGTCGGTACTTTTAAATACCTGGCCTTTGCGGCGTGCTTCTTCCCGCCGCCTGGGTGTAGCTTGTTCAGTTTTTTCACCGGTTGCTCCATCCTCAGCAAAAAGCTGCAGGTCAACCAGCCAAAGCTGCTCTTCATTCATGTCATTTTTCACATCGCCATGATTATTTGATCCAAATAAGTAAAGAATCTGGAGAACAGTATAGTAAATACCCATAGATATACGGGAATCATCAGCATCAAAGTCACTAGACCAACCATTATTCTCAAAGGAAGTCCGACAATAAATACATTCATTTGAGGAACAGTTCTAGCTACAAAGCCCATAGCGATATCAGCTACCAGGACGGCAAATATTATGGGTAAAGCTATTTTAACAGCTATTACAAACATCTGCGCGGCAATAGCCATAAGCAGTTCAATTAAAGGCGCCGTTATTTGTATTCCCAGCACCGGTATTACCTGATAGCTTTGGACCACCGCCTCTAGCAAATAATGGTGACCATTAATGGCTAAATACATCAATAAGGCTAGGGTTTGGGTGAAGTTTCCTGTTAAGGGTATTTGCGTACCAGATAAGGGATCAACCACATTTACTATGGCAAAACCCATGGGCATATCCATCAGCTGCCCCGCTAATTGAATGGCCCCAAAGACCACATAGGCTACCAAGCCAATAGTATAACCCACTAATATTTCCAAAACCAGGGCTGCCAAAAAAAGACCAGGGGTACTGATAGTCACACTGGTATTGATAGGTATTACATAGCTAAGGGTTGCCGATAACAACGCCAATATCAAAATTTTTACGCGTCCTGGTATTTGTCGACTGCTGAATATAGGGGCACTGAGAAATAAGCCTGACAATCGTCCCATTAATAATAAAAAACCGTCCAGGGGAAACGGCATGGCTGATCAACCACCTTACCAGGTTACAAATAGTGGCAAAGACGCATACAAATCGTAAGTAAACCCAGTAATCACATTCAACATCCACGGGCCAAAGATTATTACCATTAATAGCACTACTACAATTTTAGGCACGAAAACCAGGGTCATTTCCTGCAGCTGGGTGGTAGCCTGCAATATACTGATAAGTAAACCGGTAAGCAAAGCCCCGCCCAAAATGGGAGCTGCCACTAGCAAAATAGTAACCATGGCTTCATTAGCTACACCCAGTACGAGGTTCTCATACAAAAAAATCACCTACCCAAAACTCTGAAGGAGAGACTGAATCACCAAGTTCCAGCCATCTACCAAAACAAACAGCAATATCTTAAAAGGCAATGATATCATCATAGGGGGAAGCATCATCATCCCCATTGACATCAAGGCACTTGCTACCACCATATCAATTATCAAAAAGGGCACAAAAATAATAAAACCAATCTGAAAGGCAGTTTTTAATTCACTTATAATAAAAGAAGGTATCAATACATAATTAGGAATATCATCGAAATTGCGTGGTCGCTCCAAACCAGCCATTTTCACAAACAAAGCTAAGTCTTTTTCTCGGGTTTGTTCAAACATAAAAGTCCTTATGGGAGCCATTCCGTTGGTATAAGCTTCGGTTTGATTTATCTCGCCCTGTAACAATGGCTGGATGGCCTCACGGTTTACTTCTTGCAACGTAGGAGCCATTACAAAAAAAGTAAGAAACAAGGCCAATCCTATTAGAATCTGATTGGGTGGCATCTGATTGGTGGCCAGAGAAGATCTCAGAAACGAAAGCACTACTATTATGCGCGTAAAAGAAGTAAGAAGTATAACGATAGCTGGTGCCAGCGATAACACCGTCAAAAGGAGAATCAGCTGAAGTGTTGTGGATAGGGCATCCGGATTATCTTCCCCGCCGAACTGTAAACTAATATTAGGAATCTCAAAAGGTTGAGCCAGCACTGGTTCAGCGAAAATTCCCATCCATAGTGCCACTAACACTAAACCAAGTAAGGTTAACCATAAATAATTTAGTCTGTATTTATGATTTTTTATCAGCATCTTGCTGGAGCCCTCCCGAAGATGTAGAGGATAGGTTTTGGATCCTTTTCACCTGCTCTTCCATAAGAGACTTAAAATCTTTTTCATTAATTTCTGGTGTTCTACTTGGTACAGCTTTTCCCCATTGATAGCTAAGGTTGCTCCACAGTTTTTGCAGACCGTCGGCTGTTATATTAGTCGCGGGCTTATTCTCCATCTCCATACTTATTTCTTCCAAAAGTTTAGGATGAGTAACCTCAAAAAGCACTGATATATTGTGATCGGTTACCCCTACCGCAAACACTCTTTCTCCCACTTCACAAAGTATGATCCCTTTATTCTGACCCAGGGTAACCTCATCAACCACACGTAGCCAGGTTCCCTGCATACGAGAGGCTACCTGGCGACTGAATACCCTGATGAGAAACCAGGCAACAGCTATTATTAGTACCAATACCACCATTAATTTAATAAACTCTATTGCTAAGTTGGGTTTGTCCATAGCCTGCGGCTGACTATCAAGTTCTTGATTGAGTTTATCCATGTCAGCGGCTAGGGCTGGCAATACCGATGCCTGTAACATTACAAGCGTCAATAAAATTACCAGTGTTGATTTGTTACGAAACCGTTTCATAATTGCCTGCTTTCGCCCCTATCTAATCCAGGGCTTTACTTACTGCCTCCAATACTCTTTCCGGCTGAAAGGGTTTTACAATAAAATCCTTAGCTCCAGCCTGAATGGCATCTATCACCATAGCTTGCTGACCCATAGCACTGCACATTATAACCCGGGCAGAGGCATCCTCAGCTTTTATTTCCTTGACAGCTGTAATACCGTCCATTTCAGGCATGGTAATATCCATGGTTACTAAATCAGGTTTCAGTTCCCGGTACTTTTCTACCGCTACTTGTCCATTTTCTGCTTCCCCTACTACTTCATATCCATTCTTGGTTAAGATATCCTTAATCATCATGCGCATGAAAGCCGCATCGTCAACTATCAACACTCTCTTTCCCATAATGCCCTCCTGCCTTACTGAAGTTTATTCATCCGGTCACTGGGACTGATAATGGCTGTTATCCGGATGCCATAGTTTTCGTCGATTACTACCACTTCGCCTTTGGCGATTAATTTGCCATTAACCAAAAGATCCACTGGTTCTCCAGCCATTTTATCCAGTTGTATAATAGCACCCTGGTGAAGCTCTAAAATCTCTTGGATGGTCTTGCGCGTTTTGCCCAGTTCAACTGACACATCCAGAGGAACATCCATGATGAGGTTTATATTCTGAGGTGTGCTGCTTTGTTGAAGCTCTTGCAAATTAGCAAATTGCACCGGCTGAACCGAATACTGTTGAGATTTGCGAACTGGCGACGGTTCGTTTATGTAGGAAGGCTGTTGCCATACCTGATTATTGACCGCTATCTGAGGTTCCGCCTCAACTGTGGGCGTTACCGGCCTTTGTTCTGTTGGTAATTCAGGTTGCGGTGCTGGTGCGGCTTTTTCCAATGCGGCTTCTACCCCTGATTCTTCCGTGGTACTGCCTATCAACAAGGATATCATGCTCTTTACAGCTTCAACGGGTATGAGTTGTACCATCTCGCTATCAACCAGGTCTTCTATTTCCATTTTGAATTTTATGGCTACCAATTCGTCATACTCACTGGCCATATCCAAACTGGTTTTTCCTAAATCAACCAGGGTTAGAGATGGAGGTGCAATTACTATACGGCGATTGAACATAGACGAAAGACTAGTAGTGGCTGAGCCCATCATCTGGTTCATAGCTTCACCAACTGCGCTCAATTCAGTTTCCGATAGGCTGGCTTGACTATAAGCACCCTGCCCTCCCATCATAAGATCAGATATTATACCGGCATCATTTTCTTTAACAATTAGGACATTAGAACCTTGCAGTCCTTCGGTATACTCCACTTCTACTACAACATAAGGCCGGGGATACTCACTGCGCAATTGTTCAGGAGTAGTTACGGTTACCGTTGGTGTGGTGATAGATACTTTCTTTCTCAGCAGTGTAGACAGAGTCGTTGCGGACGTCCCCATACTTATATTACCGATCTCCCCTAAGGCATCCTTTTCGAAATCAGTTAGAACAAAGGATTTGGGGGGTTGTTCAGATGGGCTTGAGCTGTCACCTTTTAATAAAGCATCAATCTCTTCTTGAGATAAAATGCCATCATTCATCATGTTTCCCCTCCTTTATCACCTGAGATATCTGCAGGGAAAGTCTATTGCTCAATATACCAGGCTTGCCAAGAAACTTGGTACTTTGGCCAATGACTACCTCTAATTCCTCATTAATTCCTCTCTTTAACGGGATTACATCCCCTACCGACAGTTCCAATAAGTCTTTTACCGTGATAGTATTTCGACCCAGCAAAACCTTAACGGTTACATTGGTATTCTGTAGTTTGGTCTGAATAGCTGCCATGCTTTCCTCATTGGTCCTGGTATTCGTAGCCGAATAATAATAATGGACACTAAGCTTGTCCACTATAGGTTCCAGAACCAAGAAAGGAATACATATATTGATCATCCCTAATATATCTGCCATATGGGTTTCCAGAGAAATGATAATCACCATCTCACTGGGGGATACTAATTGAGTAAACTGCGGATTGGTTTCAATCCGTTCCAGGGAAGGTTCCATCTCAATAATGCTGCCCCATGGCTCAGCCAAAAAATCCAGCATTCTCTGCGCAAGACGCTCCATAACCGTCAATTCTATTTCGGTCAAACCGCGCGCCTTGGCCAGAGCATCACCAGGACCACCCAACAATCGATCTAAAAAAGCAAACCCTATGTTGGGATTTATCTCCATAATAGCACTGCCCTCCAAGGGATAGAGGGAAAAGATATTCAGTATAGTTGGGCTAGGAATAGAGCGAATAAACTCATCATAAGTCAACTGCTCTACCGACAGTATTTCCATCTGAACTGGTGCTCTCAGCTGAGCAGATAAGTAGGTACCCAATGAGCGGGTAAAGTTCTCAAAAATCACATGTAAGGTATGAATTTGATCTTTAGAAAACTTGTTAGGCCTGCGAAAATCATATACCTTTACTTTTTTCTTAACCTGCTCTTGTTTTAACTCATTGGCATCAACGGTTCCACTACTTAACGCAGATAGCAAGGCATCAATTTCAGATTGAGACAGAACTTCACTCACGTTTACCCCCCTTTTCGCTAAAGACTAAAGGTTACTGCATGATAAAACTGGTAAAGTAAACATTGTTGATAACGTCAGAACCAATCTCTTTGTTCAGCTGGTTCTTTATCTCTGTTTTCAAATTATCCCGGTTGCGCACATCCAAATCAGCCACTGTTTTTGAGGAAACAATGCTTAAAATACAGTCTTTAATAATAGGCATAGCTTCGGTTATGATTTCCTGATTCTTTTTGTTTTCTTTGGACACTTCTACAAATATTTCGAATTTTAGATAACGAATACTGCCCATATCATTTATATTAGTAGTGAATTCGCCAATAGACACCAAATTTCCTGTAGAAACATCGAGTTTTTCAGCTGGTTTTTCTGGTAGCAAAGGAGCCATCATTTTACTGACGAGAAAGTAAGT